>JBFLZA010000324.1:0-9909 GCA_040756535.1 Cyanobacteriota bacterium | reverse complement strand
TGCTAAGGGGGCAGGGGGGGTTAGGCTATTTTGAATTACCAACCAAGCTTTTTTCGTCTTCTTTAGCTGGGCGTTTTTGGCCTCGTTCTTCTACATAAACAATATTTGGATCAGATTCATCGGAATTGACAAAGTGACGGAAGCGATTGAGCTTTTCTGGGTTTTCAACCGTCGTTTTCCATTCACATTGATAGGTGTCAACCAGGTATTGCATTTCTTGTTCCAACTCAGCGCCAATACCAAGAGAATCGTGAACAACAACCTGTTTAAGGTAATCAATTCCGCCTTCAAGTTTGTTAAACCATGTTGCCGTGCGTTCGAGTCGATCCGCTGTGCGGATATAGAACATCAGGAACCGATCCAAATATTTAATTAGGGTTTCCTTGTCGATATCCTCAGCTAGCAGTACGGCGTGTTGCGGCTTCATACCACCGTTGCCGCACACGTACAAATTCCAACCTTTCTCAGTAGCAATGATGCCAAAATCTTTACTTTGAGCTTCCGCACACTCACGGGTACAACCGGATACAGCAGATTTTAGTTTGTGGGGCGATCGCAAACCACGATACCGCAATTCTAGCTCAATTGCCAAACTTGTAGAATCCTGCACTCCAAAGCGGCACCAAGTACTACCCACACAAGATTTCACCGTCCGCAGTGCCTTACCATAAGCATGGCCTGATTCAAATCCGGCATCAATTAATCGCTTCCAAATATGGGGCAATTGCTCCACTCGCGCACCAAACAAATCAATCCGTTGTCCGCCAGTAATTTTGGTGTAAAGCCCAAACTCTTTAGCCACTTCTCCTAACACAATCAGCTTATCTGGAGTAATTTCACCCCCCGGAACTCGCGGCACAACGGAATAAGTCCCATCGCGCTGAATATTCGCGAGGTAGTAATCATTGGTATCCTGAAGACCAACAAGAGACTTCTCTAAAATATGCTCATTCCACGTCGAGGCAAAAATGGAAGCGACGGCAGGCTTACAAATTTCACAACCCCTGCCTTTACCGTGTTTTTGAATTAACTCATCAAACGTCTTAATTTTGTGGATGCGTACTAAATGATAGAGTTCTTGGCGGCTATAGGCGAAGTGTTCACACAGATGATTCTTCACCTCTATTCCCGCTTTCTTCATCTCCGACTTGAGCAAGTCCGTCACTAGTGGCACACAACCACCGCAACCCGTTCCGGCTTTCGTACATTTTTTGATGCTGGGAACATCGGTTAAATTCTGCTCTTGGATAGCTGTACAAATTTGACCCTTGCTAACATTATTACAGGAGCAAATTTGAGCCGTATCGGGTAAGCTTTCTACCCCCATCTTAGCCACAGGTGCACCTTCCCGTGGTGGCATCAGTAAATCTTCTGGATGAGGGGGTAAGGTGATAGCATTTTGGACAAATTGTAGTAGAGTGCCGTATGCCGAAGCATCTCCCACTAGAATTCCACCCAACAGACGAGTGCCATCTTCATTGAGCACTAGCTTTTTGTAAATGCCTTGAACGGTATCAGTAATCGCAATTTCTCTAGCGCCTGGAGTTCTGGCAAACGCATCTCCAAAACTGGCAACATCTACCCCTAAAAGTTTGAGTTTAGTAGACATATCTGCACCAGCAAAGGTGTTTGTGGTGATGTTATCCAACACATCTGCCACAATGCCTGCCATTGTATAGCCAGGAGCAACTAAGCCATAAATGCGATTTTTGTAGAGGGCACATTCTCCGATCGCATAAATTTCTGGATCGGATGTTTGGCAGTAGTCATTGATAACAATACCACCGCGTTCTCCGATTTCTAACCCGCAACTTCTAGCCAGTTCGTCACGGGGGCGGATTCCGGTAGAAAAGACGATCATGTCTGTTTCTAACTCAGAACCATCTGCAAACAGCATCTTGGCAATTTTGCCATCTTGGCTGACAATTTGGGTCGTTGATTTGCTGGTATGAACCGAAACCCCAAGCGCTTCTATCTTGCTGCGGAGAATCGCGCCACCTGCATCATCAATTTGCACAGGCATTAGTCGAGGGGCAAATTCAACGACATGGGTTGTCAAGCCCATAGTCTTGATGGCATTAGCGGCTTCTAGACCTAATAAACCTCCACCAATAACCACACCAACTTGACAATTTTTGGAGTAGGCAGATATTTCCTCAAGGTCTTCAATTGTACGGTATACAAAAGCTCCTGCGATCTCATTTCCCTTAATGGGTGGCACGAAGGGAGACGAACCCGTTGCGAGGACAATCTTATCGTAGGGAACGGTTAACCCATTCGCTGAAGAGACGGTTTTTTGTTCTCGATCGATCGCAACGGCTTTATCACCAATATGAATTTCTATACCGTTTTCTTGATATAATCCCGGTTCTACCAGTGATAAATCGGCTGCTGTTTTGCCAGAAAAATAGCCACTGAGGTTAACGCGATCATAGGCAACACGCGGTTCTTCACAGAAGGTAATCAAGTTCCATTTTTGAGTTGCTCCTTTGGCAATCATCAATTCTAGGAACTTGTGTCCTACCATACCGTTGCCAATAACAATGAGATTTTTTTTGGCTGTCATAAAGTTCTACAAGCCCTTTGCCTCAGTAATCCTTAATAACACCTATTAAACTTTTCAATGTCGTTTAGTAAATTTCGCTACAGAATTTCTATATCGATGCAATGCTTGCTCGATATCAATCGTTTTTTTGCATAACTTGTTAAGTACAACGTTGCTATAGCAGAAGGTAGAAGGCAGAAGGCAGAAGCTTAAGTAAACTATTTATGATATTGAAAACCCCAACTGAGTGCGATCGCAAGTTGGGGTAGTTGATTGGTATCGTTTGGTTTTCTATAGCAGTCGCCATAAAGGTTAGGACAGATCTAACGGCCCAAACGGCTACGTACCAGTAAGAAACATAATAGCCCTGGAGCCCTTTGCCTTCTGCGTCCTGCCTTTTGATATACACCGGCTTTTATAAAAGTTGGGACTTAGCAAGCGTGGCAAACCTCAAAAAGCATTAACGACCGGATAAGCGACTTTTGATGGGTGCAAAATTGTTGCGTCCCTCCTCCAAATTAGCGGGAACACCGTTGGGGTAAGTTTGGGCAATTAAATTTTGCAGTCGTTCCACTCGATTCCCAGGGTTCGGGTGGGTACTCAAAAACTCTGGGGCCGCTCCGCCCTGTCTTGCAGAACCGAGAATTTGCATCAGTTCAACTAGCCCCTGTGGATTATATCCAGCTTCGGTCATAAACCGAAAACCGAGGCGATCGCTTTCTAATTCATCGTCGCGTCCGTACCGCAAGCTCACGAGTTGATTCACTGCCTGCGCCAAAATTGCTGCTTGCCTAGCACTATCTGGATTATCACTCGCGGCAACTCCCACAGCATTTACCAACGCTGTCCCCAGTTGCTGCTTGGCTAGATGTTCCGCCCCATGTCGGCCGACAACGTGTCCCACCTCATGCCCTAACACCCCCGCGAGTTGCGCTTCTGAGTTGAGGCGACTGAGCAAAGCAGCTGTAATAAAAACCTGCCCTCCAGGTAAGGCAAAGGCATTGATTGTTTTCGGGTCTTGCAGTAAGTGGAATTCAAACGGATAGGGAGCTTTAGCGGCCGTTGACTGCTTCACCACCTTAGCTCCCACGCGATCGATATAGGCTTGGATTGCTTGATCTGGGTAAAGCCCACCATGTCTTGCTGCCATCTCTTGGCGTGCCTGCAACCCCACGACCACTTCCTGGCGGGGTGAGAGCTGTACCCGTTGCCTTTCCCCGGTCACTGGGTTCTCAGAAACATTTGTAAAGTAACTAAACACCCCAAACAGGGCAAATAAAACTCCAATTCCCAGACGAATGAGAAGTCGCTGCACTAGTACTCTCCCAAATGGTTGGTCAGAAGGGTAGCATACCTAGTGCCAACCTCACATCAGCCCACAGGTTACTTCTGTGAGACAGTAAGGGTGAAAAAAGTCTTGTTGAAACCGTTCGAGGTGTCGGCTGTGTGTTGCGTGAGTATTCTCAAAAACTAAAGCGCATGTGAATGCGGGTGTTAAGCTTTTCTTCTACTTGCTTACCCTGCTTGAGATGTTCTTCGGTAATTGTCGGTACATCACTCGGTTTAACCCGCCAGTACCACGTCTCTTCTGGAACAATTCGCACGGTCGGGCCAGAACTACACTGTCCCTGACACCCTGTACCCTTTACTGTAAAACCGTCTGTGTCAGCTTCTTTAAAGGCGGCAAGTACCTCTGCTGAACCATTAGCCAGACATGACCTATACTGACATACCAAAACACAACGCTCTTCTGACTTTGAACCGTTTTGTTCTGAACCCGTTTCCACTGTTTGTTTTGCTGAATACTAAAAATTGTTACGATCCTATCTTAACGATAGGAATTGCTGGTATTACCAATATCTTTACCTTGAACCTGCTTTCATTGGACACCTAGCTAGAATAAAAAGGACGTTTCAAAAAAGTTTGATGGGACAAGTATCCACCATTGCTCCAGAAACTCTCGCTTCTTGCTTCCATGCTCTGTCCGACCCTCTGAGGATTCAAGTCATCGAGTTGCTGCGATCGCAAGAGTTGTGTGTGTGCGAACTGTGCGATCGCTTAGAGGTGAGTCAGTCCAAGCTGTCGTTCCATCTAAAAACCTTGAAGGAAGCTAACTTTTTGCGATCGCGCCAAGAAGGCCGCTGGATTTACTACAGTCTCAATCTCTCCCAATTTTTGCTGCTAGAGCAGTACCTTGCAGAGTTCCGTCGCTTCAGCCCCATTTTCCCCGCTCGTCCCTGCTCAGACGCGCCTTAATCCATCAACTTTCTTCAAAGCCCCATTGCCTCATTCCCAATTTTTTAACTTGACAAATCAATTTTTTTTGAAATGATGGAATTAACCCCACATTCAAATTACGGGGATAAGGTCAATGGAAGCAGCCAAACCGCTCAAGGGTTTCCCACTCAAAAACGTTGCTCTAAGCGCAAGTGCCGCTTTGCTCCTCGGCTCCTGCGTTCAAGCCCAGTCCAAGCAACCGCAATCAATAAAAATTGATGGGTCGAGTACGGTTTACCCGCTCACTCAGGCTGTAGCGAAAGACTTTAATGCCACTAAACAAACACCTGTAAACCTCAAGGTTGATTTCTCCGGAACCAGTGGTGGGTTTAAAAAGTTTTGCGCGGGAGAAACCCACATCAACAACGCCTCGCGGCCCATCTTGCTCAAAGAGATGGAAGCTTGCAAAAAAGCGGGTGTACCGTACATTGAACTTCCCGTCGCTTTTGATGCCCTCACTGTAGTCGTCAATCCCCAAAATAATTGGGCCAAAGACATTACTGTAGCTGAGTTGCGAAAAATCTGGGAACCGGCCGCACAAGGGAAAATTACCCGGTGGAATCAAGTTCGTGCGTCTTGGCCGAACCAACCGATTCAACTGTATGGCCCTGGTAAAGATTCCGGTACATTTGACTACTTCACAGAAGCCGTTGTCGGTGAAATCGACGCCAGCCGCACTGACTACACTGCCAGTGAAGATGATGACGAATTAGTACAGGGAGTTAGCCAAAACCCCAATGCTTTAGGTTACTTTGGCTTAGCTTATTACGAACAAAATCAAGATAAGTTGAAAGCCATTGCTGTAGATAGTGGCAAAGGTGCTGTACTCCCTTCACGGGAAACGGTGGAAAAGACTCAATATCAACCTTTATCTCGCCCTCTGTTTATTTATATCAACGCCGATGCTGCCCAGAAAAACCCCGAAATGCGGGATTTTGTGGAATTTTACCTAGATAATGCACCCGAAATCGTCAGTTCTACAGGCTACGTGCCTTTACCGGAAGATGGCTATCACCTGATCAAAGTTCACTTCTTCAAACCCAAGGTAGGAACCGTCTTTGAGGGCAAGTCTGAGTTCAACCTCACTATTAGCGAGTTATTACGCCAACAAGCCAAGTTCTAGTGCAGCACAGCGAAAATAACCCACCAGTCCAAAAAGGTTAAAAAGCTTACTATACAAACTTTCTTCCCTTTTGCCTCCTATCTTTTGCCTTCTTGCTCTAGCCCTTCGCTTTGAAATTCCGAATCATTCCCATGAGTACGAATCATTCTCCAACCAGTGCATCACCCCCTCAAGCGGGTGGCAGTCTCAGTTTTTTTGAACGATACCTCACCCTCTGGGTATTTGTGTGCATCTTAGCGGGCATTATTTTGGGTCGGTTATTTCCGGGTATTGCTGTTGCCCTCGATGCCATGAGTATTTATCAGGTGTCGATTCCCATTGCTGTTTGCCTGTTTTTCATGATGTATCCGATTATGGTGAAGATTGACTTCACCCAGGCAACTCAAGCGTTGAGGGCACCCAAACCTGTTATTCTCACCTTGGTTGTGAATTGGTTAATTAAGCCGTTCACGATGGTGGTATTTGCTCAATTTTTCCTCGGTTGGCTGTTTCGCCCCCTGATTACAGGTACAGAGTTGATTCGTGGCGCTGAAGTGTCATTAGCAAACTCCTACATCGCTGGAGCAATTTTATTAGGAATTGCGCCTTGTACTGCGATGGTGTTGATGTGGGGATATCTTTCCTACAGTAATCAAGGCCATACCTTGGTGATGGTGGCGGTGAATTCGCTCACAATGCTCTTTTTGTATGCACCGTTAGGGAGATGGTTGCTAGCGGCGAATGATTTAACAGTGCCTTGGCAGACGATTGTGTTATCTGTGTTGATTTATGTAGGGTTGCCGCTTGTGGCTGGGATGTACAGCCGTTACTGGATTCTCAAATACAAGGGGAAACAGTGGTTTGAGCGGAAGTTTCTCAAGTATCTTAGCCCGATCGCGATTACAGCGCTTCTGATTACCCTAGTGTTGCTATTTGCCTTCAAAGGGGAACTCATTGTCAACAATCCTTTGCACATTCTGTTGATTGCAGTGCCGCTATTTATCCAAACCAACTTTATTTTCTTAATCAGTTACGTTGCCGCCTTGAAGCTGAACCTTACCTATGAAGATGCGGCACCGGCTGCTTTAATTGGGGCCAGCAATCATTTTGAAGTTGCGATCGCAACGGCTGTAATGCTATTTGGTTTAAATTCGGGTGCGGCACTGGCTACAGTTGTTGGTGTATTAATCGAAGTGCCTGTGATGTTGATGTTGGTGGAAGTGTGTAAGCGCACGGCAATGTGGTTTCCACGCGAGCCCGAAAAAGCAACATTGCGTGACCCTCGCTGTTTGGGTGCATTTAAATCATAAAGTACAAAGTCTTGTTCTAGGGGAGCATCTCAATGCAAGCAAGAAAGTAGTCTTTTCTTGTGGGGTGGGCATCCTGCCCGCCCTAATATGAAACTTCTCATATCGCCTACTTCAAAAGAGTGTCAATTCTGACACGGAACCAGTTGTTGCTAAACGACCTTGCTGTGCTTAATCTCAGTCAGTGACAAAACCTGCCAAGAACTTAAGTTCTTGGCTAATAGCTCAAGTCCATTAAAATGGACTGGATTTCTTATTCCGTTCTAAGCTTTTAGTTCTCTTCAGAGGACTTGAGGTATTAGCCACGGTTTAAACCCCTGGCGAGATACCTGAAAACTGATAATTACCTGGAGTTACTGTCATGAAACGTGTCATGTTTGTGTGCAAAAAAAATTCTCGTCGTTCCCAAATGGCTGAAGGATTTGCCCGTATTTTGGGAGAAGGGAAGTATGAAGTAACGAGTTCAGGACTAGAAGCTTCTCAAGTCGATCCCAGTACAGTTGAAGTGATGTCTGAAGTGGGGATTGATATCAGCAATCAAACATCTAAGTCTTTAAGCGAGTTCAATGCGGAAGACTACGATGCTGTAATTTCTTTATGCGGCTGTGGGGTGAACTTACCTCAAGAGTGGGTACTTAGAGAGGTTTTCCAAGATTGGCAACTTGATGATCCAGAGGGAGAGTCAATAGAAACCTATCGCCGAATACGTGATGAAATCAAGCAACGGGTAGAAGCTTTACCTGTAGTTCTCTCACCCTCAAAAAGTCTTTCGTAAGATCTAGAAAAGAGGAGAGTACCATTAATCTTTTCTACATTTGGTGCAAGGTTTCAATCCCTGATAGGGATTAAGTGGAATTTAAACATTAGATCGAGCAATTCGGATAACAATCCCTCTTCGTTTCAATCCCTGATAGGGATTAAGTGGAATTTAAACAAAACCTTCGCCAACTCCCCAACACAAAGGAGACCCGTTTCAATCCCTGATAGGGATTAAGTGGAATTTAAACTTCAGATACAAACACAAAGGGGCTATTGTGCTGATTTTGTTTCAATCCCTGATAGGGATTAAGTGGAATTTAAACATGTCAAAGTATGTCTCGAAAGGATGTAAAGCAGTTGTTTCAATCCCTGATAGGGATTAAGTGGAATTTAAACAAGGTTATTCAAGCTTCAAAAGCATTAAGTCTCGGTTTCAATCCCTGATAGGGATTAAGTGGAATTTAAACCCATCTCCCTGTACGGAGGTAACTGAACTGGATTATCATCCGTTTCAATCCCTGATAGGGATTAAGTGGAATTTAAACTACCCTCTAGACCCCAAGCAGATACCCTATCGAACTGTTTCAATCCCTGATAGGGATTAAGTGGAATTTAAACCTTTCCAGCTTTAACCCCCAAGGGTCAACGCCAAAGTTTCAATCCCTGATAGGGATTAAGTGGAATTTAAACCATACATCAGTCGTAATCAGATGAAGCGGATAAACTTGGTTTCAATCCCTGATAGGGATTAAGTGGAATTTAAACCTATGGCTTGGTCGGTCGGGTGTCCCAGCCTCTTCGTTTCAATCCCTGATAGGGATTAAGTGGAATTTAAACTTGGTAAGCAAGCAAAAGCTATTGGGGAAGGGGTCAAGTTTCAATCCCTGATAGGGATTAAGTGGAATTTAAACTTCTATTCCAACCACACCCACTCCAGTTCTAGAAGGTTTCAATCCCTGATAGGGATTAAGTGGAATTTAAACCTTCGACATAGGTTTCGGCATGGTAAGTATGCCCTGTTTCAATCCCTGATAGGGATTAAGTGGAATTTAAACCCTGGCAACTGGCGGCACGGAGCAAGCAAATGGTAGTTTCAATCCCTGATAGGGATTAAGTGGAATTTAAACGTTATAAAGCTGCTAGCCCTGACTGCATTGCGTGTTTCAATCCCTGATAGGGATTAAGTGGAATTTAAACTACTTGGACTAACTATCCTGACTATTCTACATAGTTTCAATCCCTGATAGGGATTAAGTGGAATTTAAACTCACTAGCATGGTGCGGTTGCCAGAAAGCTGCTGCCAGTTTCAATCCCTGATAGGGATTAAGTGGAATTTAAACTGATAAAGAATGGAGGAGGTGTAGGGCTGAAGCACGTTCTTGTTTCAATCCCTGATAGGGATTAAGTGGAATTTAAACTATTGCAAACCGCACTACTTACCCCGTTCTGAAAGTCAGGTTTCAATCCCTGATAGGGATTAAGTGGAATTTAAACCTGCCTGCGTCTTCATCATTGAAGGGGTGATGATATCTGTTTCAATCCCTGATAGGGATTAAGTGGAATTTAAACTTGGGAGGTTCAGCTTTGGGCATTGAACGGTTACGGGTTTCAATCCCTGATAGGGATTAAGTGGAATTTAAACTTTATGGATGCTGGAAAAAATAGAGGAGAGATTAGTTTCAATCCCTGATAGGGATTAAGTGGAATTTAAACAAGCCACCTGAAGGGTCTGGGCGTTCTTCTATTTCAAGTTTCAATCCCTGATAGGGATTAAGTGGAATTTAAACAAGAAAGGAAACAAACTATTTAGTTACCAAGATTCTGGTTTCAATCCCTGATAGGGATTAAGTGGAATTTAAACTGATCGGAATAGCCATTAGCACCTCTACTTATTACGTTTCAATCCCTGATAGGGATT
>JBFLZA010000323.1:0-9913 GCA_040756535.1 Cyanobacteriota bacterium | reverse complement strand
CCTCACGATGGGACATCTTAGGACATGTCCAGGCTAGTGTCCAGGGGGGGGGGTAGGGGGGAAAAACTGGACAGGGGGCCCCATGATGAAGTGTGGGAGGTACTTCTTACACCATTGACTACTTTAGGGGGGGGGTACTAAAATCTAAAACATACGCCTAATCTACGCAATACCTCCTACTAAAAATAAGCTAAAAATCAACATCGTAAAATATTTTTAGAAAAGGGGATTAAAATACTTGAAAAATTCATGAAAATATGGTATAATATTACTATAGAAAAGAGATTAAGAAAACCTACACCGCCCCCCAGGGCGGACAGACAGAAAGCAAACCTTCACCGCTTCTGGGAGAAGTCTTGAAACTTTTCAGTTTCATCATAATTGTTTAGTACCGCCGCTATTCACATACGCGGCGATTACAAACACCTACCTACATATCTGCGTAGCAGATATTCAATAATATGTACTGTCTATCGCGCCTAACGGCGCGACTACAATAACCTATACTCAGATGCACTACACATCCTCCTTCGGAGGATACATTTACTCAGAATAACATATTCGTCCTCAGATCGCATCCCGCTACACAAGTCTGTTTCGCGGGATTGAGGACTCAATAGGTAGGTGGTTAATGATATGTCACTGCATACTCAGAACCATGACTAATGCTTCTGCCTGCCAAGACTGCGCAGGCAGTCGCATATCTGAACTATCTTCAGATAACTCAACGCAGTTCCTGGAGACCGTAGTGTATGGTTGGATATGTCCACTCTGTGGACATGTAATATCACCACATGTATATATGTGTCCTAACCATGATTATGCAGCTCCCACCAGGGATGGGGCAGTAGTATATCCTCAGGATGACGATGTTTGATGTCATTCTAACTGATCCTCCCTGGTTCTATTATGGGGATCAAACTAAAATGGGAGCCGCAGGTAAAGAATATTCACTTATGTCCGACGAGGACCTACTTCAGTTTAGATATCCATTAAATAATCCGGGAGTATTGTTTATGTGGGCCACTGGCCCCAGATTAGATTTTGCCATTAAGTGTATGGAGGCTCAAAATCTTTTCTACCGGGGGGTAGCATTTGTTTGGATTAAAACTACGAAAGATGGAAAACCCATAGGTGCTCAGGGTGTGCGCCCCAGTATCGTCAAACCAATAACTGAATTTGTATTAGTAGCTTCGACGAAGAAGTTTGGAAGACCTCTGCCCATTCAATCTGAGGGCGTTGTTCAGACTATATTTGCCCCCAAGCAAAAACATAGTCAAAAACCAGAGGAAGTTCAAAATCGGATTGAACACCTATATCCCACTCAATCAAAAGCAGAGTTCTTCGCGAGGCGGCACCGTGCAGGATGGACCTGTTTTGGGGATGAAATATGACACTAGAGGAACTGGCCTATCTGGAACGTACTGGTACTCTTCCAAGCAAGAGGGATGAACCAGGATACTATGCCCTCACCAGTGATGATCTCCTCAAACAGGCCCACTGGGAAGCCATCAATAGGGAGAGGGAACGTACTCGCGCTCTGGCTATGGAGGGCGTATCGTACCCCATAGAACTCCTAGCCGCTGCTGGAGGTATGGGATTACCCAGTAAGGCCCCGCAAGTAACTACCCAGGGGGCGAAATCTCCAAAGAAGCCTATATCCTTTACGAAGCAGCAGAGGGAAATCCTACAACAGGAGCTGGCGAAACTACCTCCCAGACAGCAACCGGATATCCCAATCGGTCCCAGTACACCTACTCCGAAACCCATACAAGAAACACCAATAACAGCACCTGCAACTCCGTCTAGACAGTTGGAGTTGCCATTCCCCAAGCCTCAGATGAGTCACGTAGATATCCTAAGAATGTATAAGGATAGTAACCCAGGTATGGGGTATACGGACATCATCAATGCAAAGATTAAGGCGGGTGATTGGAAGGACCCTAAGCCCCTACAGGCCGAGTATAATGCCAATCTCAAGCGGATCACTCAACTGATTAGGGAAGGTCGTAATAAGGAGGCAGGCAAAATAGCAGCAGCTAATTCAGCACTCGGCGAAGCCGCCCGCCTACTGAAAAACCGGAAGGAATAATATGCCAACAGCCAATAGAATCGCTAAAGAGCGACATCTTAAATATACCACCTGGCAGGCCAAACGTATATGTGAGTTGATCTCTCAGGGTTACAGTATACCTAGGATTGTCAATGACGAAGAAATACGAACTAAGAATAATATATCAGTTCTAAAAACTCATACAATCTATAGGTGGATTCGGGAAATACCTGAATTTCAGGTCATGGTGGAGCAGGCATATAGGGACCGTGCAGATACATTCTTGGAGAAGTATCTGGACGTAATGGCTGCGGTGGAGGATGGTACTATGCCCCTCTCCAAGGCCAAGTTCCTAGCCGAACATCAACAGTGGTTGCTGGATCGTACCAATCCACGTATCATTGAGAATCTTCAGAAGGAAAAGCAGAAGCAATTACAAATCACTGCCAATGAAGGTAGTGCTATTCAGATCATCCTAGCAGAACCACAAAAACAACTATCCGCGCCGAGGAATCCAGATGCCGTGTGGAAAGAAGAAGACGGGGAAGAAGAACAAGGGAAAAGGCAGAGGAAAGAGCCGGGGGACATACTAGAAGCAGAAGAAGTCCCAGCCAAGTTAATTGTGGGAAATACGATCACTCAAAGTGAGTAAACGATGCGCTCAAACTTGGAATGGAGAAAACTAGGGTTTCTAGTAACCCCAACACAGATCGCTGCCCTATTCGACATGATTACGAGAAAAGAAATCACAATCGCTGCGGCTAAGCAAGTATTGTCCGAACTATTTGAGGACGGACGGCGGATAAATGATAAAATATGATGTCAGTAAATATCCAGTTCTGTCCGCTTTCTTGGCGGATGATGAGAGTCTGGTAAAGGGTATTCGTGGTCCTTTCGGCAGTGGGAAGTCTGTTGCCTGTTGTATGAATATCCTAAAATATGCTCAGGCCATGCCGCCCTGTAAGGATGGTATCAAACGATCACGTACTCTAGTAATACGAAATACCTATCGTGAGTTGGAAGATACAACTATCAAAACGTGGCTTCAATGGGTTCCTGAGCATATCTTTGGAACCTTCATGCGTCAATCTAAAACCCATACTGTCAAATTCGGAAATGTTGAGTTGGAAGTTATCTTCCGCAGCATGGATACCGACGACGACGTGCGTAAACTCCTCAGTTTGGAGCTTACGGATATTTGGGTGAATGAGGCAAGGGAGATACCCTGGACTATCGTAATGAACGCCCAGGGCCGTCTGGGACGATATCCAAGGCAACAGGATGTGACTGAGCCCTATATCTCTCATATTTTGATGGATACAAACTCGCCAGATACAGATCACTGGTGGTATAAGTTCGCAGAAGTAGATACTCCCGCAGGATTCAAGTTCTACACACAACCCGGAGGACTGGACCCAAAGGCGGAGAATCTAGAGAACCTGCCTAAGAACTATTACACCAGAATGATGAATGGTGCAGACCCGGATTGGGTACGGGTTCATGTACATAATCAGTACGGCTTCATCATCTCCGGTAAGCCCGTCTTTTCGGAATATAACGACCTAATCCATAGTGTGGATGAACTCAAACCCGTCAAGGGTCTAAAGATCGTTCGTGGTTGGGACTTTGGATTGACTCCCGCCTGTGTGTTCTTTCAGTTGGATGCTCGGGGGAAGATGTTGGTGTTGGATGAGGTAGTCTCTGAGGATATGGGAATAGAGCGGTTTGCAGATGTGGTATTGAAGCACAGTATGCAGAACTACGCGCACTTCAAGTTTTGGGATATTGGCGATCCTGCCGGGGCCGCTAGAAGCCAGACTGATGAACGTTCCTGCTTCCAGATCATCAATGCTCTACTTTACAAACACTATGGGGACAAGGCAGACCTAATCGAACCAGGACGTTCAGAAATCCCCCTGCGGTTGGAGAGTATCAGACAGCACTTAAATCGAATGGTTGACGGCGGTCCCGGTTTTCTACTCCACAGGAAGTGCGAAACATTGAGACGGGGTTTCTTAGGTGGGTATCATTACCGCAAGGTTCGGGTGGGCAGTACCGATAAGTTCATGGACAAACCGGAAAAGAATAAGTTCAGTCACCCGATGGATGCTCTACAACATGCTGCAAGTATTGCCAGTGGGATAACCCTACTGGATACTACACACTATGATGAAGAAGAACAGGAATATGAACCTTCGCTGGCCGAACGTAAAACTGGTGCCAGCCGCATTTGTGGATATTGAGGATGGCACGAAAGAAAAAGACACCTTCTATTGACGCAATTCTGGAAGCATCCGACAACGTAGCTGCCATTCTCCCCCAAGACGTTCTGGATGAGATTGGTACCGAGGTCTGTGAATCCTTTGCCCGGGACAAGTCTTCCCGCTCCGATTGGGAGAACCGATCCGAAGAAGCAATGAAGCTGGCCCTTCAGGTAGTAGAAACCAAGAACTACCCTTGGGATGGGGCCAGTAATGTAAAGTATCCACTCCTGACGATCTCGGCAGTTCAGTTCGCTGCTCGTGTCGATCTCTTCCCGGGACCAGATATTGTCAAGGGTAAGGTGATTGGCTGGGATGAGACCGGCATGAAGCACGACCGGGCTATCCGTATCGGTAAGCATATGACGTACCAGCTTACTGAGCAGATGCGGGATTGGGAAGACGACAATGATCGTATGTTCCATGCTCTACCCATCATCGGCAGTATGTTCAAGAAGTCCTACTTTTGTAGTCTCAAAGGTCATAATGAAAGTCAACTGATCTATCCCCGCGATCTCGTATTCGATTACTGGGCTAAGGATGTAGAGACTGCACTACGAAAGACACATATCTTTCATCTTACCCAAAATCAGATCATTGAGCGTCAGCGGGACGGTATCTTTCTGGAACTGGACCTGGATGAGGACCCCTCTGTTGAGGAGCGCAATCTAGCCTCAGAAGTAGAGGGCGTTGATTCCTATGATGATCCAGACGCCCCAAGGAAGACCTTGGAGCAGCATAGGTTCTGGGACCTGGACGGGGATGGCTATCAGGAACCCTACTGCATTACCGTAGACTATGATACTCAGAAGGTCCATCGCATTACCCCCCGCTTCGAGGATGAGGACATTACTCGAAAGAATGGGGAGATTGCCAAGATCGAGCCCATTGAGTATTTTACTCAGTATGTATTCATCCCAGACCCAAACGGGGGAAATCTAGGTATTGGTTTCGGGCATCTTCTTGGTCCTATCAATGAGTCAGCCAACACACTAATCAACCAACTCGTAGATGCTGGGACACTTAGCAACCTACAGAGCGGTTTCATTGGCAGTGGTCTGAAGATCAAGGCAGGAATCAATAGCTTCTCTCCAGGAGAATGGAAACAGGTACGGGCAAGTGGAGAGGATTTGGCTCGAAATATTGTACCAATTCCAGTACGCGAGCCAAGTAATGTCCTGTTTACTCTCCTACAGCTTATGATTCAGGCCGGGGAGCGTATTGGTGGTGTTACGGATGCTCTACTTGGAGATAATCCCCCAACCAATCAGCCAGCTACTACTACCCTCAGTATGATCGAGCAGGGTCTAAAGGTATTTAAGCAGATTCATAAACGTCTATATCGTGCGTTTACTAAGGAGTTCAAAAAACTCTTCTACCTCAATCGCCGATACATGACGACCAAGGAATATTTCAATGTTTTGGATATTCCTCGACAGCAACAGGAACGTCTAAGTCAGATCACCCAAGCACTACAGAGAGTGCAGGGTGGTAAGATGATGGTCTTGCGTGATGACTATAAGCAGGACGATATTGATGTTATGCCTTCAGCCGATCCTAGTGTAGTTACTGAACAGGAACGGATGAAGAAGTTGGAGATTCTGTTGCAAACCATGCCCGTTTTTGGTTGGCCTTTGGAAGCAGTAAAGCGTCGGTTCGTTGAGGAATTGAAGCTGGATAATCCCGATGAACTTATGCAGCCGCCTCCGCCTCCGCCACCTCCTGAGAAGGTGCAGATTGAGCAGATGCGGATTGAGGCAGACCAGATGAAGTTGCAAGCAGAAATGCAACTTGAGGCAGCCAAACAGGAAATGGAACAGCTTCGTATGCAAATGGAAGCAGAGATGCAGCAGATTGAGATTCAGAAGACACAAATGGAAATCGCCAAGCTTGAGGCGGAAATCCGGCAGATTCTTTCCGAAACGGAAGAATCCGATGGGGGGGAGATTCAGTTAGAAGCTGCTAAACTGCAAATGGAAAAAGAAAAGATGCAAATGGAACTGAAGTTCAAGGCTGCTGAACTTGAATTGAAGAAGCAGGAACTTCAGATCAAAGCTCAAGACATGGCGTTAGGTCGAGAGAATGAACGCATGTCGATGACTATGAAGAAAGATACGGACGATAAAAAATTAACAGAAAAGAAAGCTTCTGAGTCGAATGATTAGGATATACCGGTCTATAAAGACGACAGATAGCAGCGACGGCATAATTCCTTCAATAATGGAGGTAGTACCCGAAATTCAATTTACGGGTATAGATAATCCAAATACCAATGCTATGGTGTGTCTAGTTAAAGGGACGGCCGACGAACACACGCTACTATATGAAGATCGCCTAATTAATCCTAATCGGATTAACTATCTATCAGTTATTCAAGAAGATACAAATTTTGAGGATAGTCTAAGAACCACATGGCTTGATTTACCATTAAGTTTTAGGTTAATCGCTAGAGCATTAATTCTTAATGATGGTTTAGATTTAGATTTAATGGGTACTGATCGAACCTGCGGAGAAGTGATATCCTTTATTTTACATAGGTATCTTCTAAACCAGCATATATTATCCGATAAGGCGGCTCCCACACTTCCAGATCGTCCGCGTCGATTTGGGCATTATCTTTTATTTTAGGAGTGTACTATGGCGTGGACAACTAAAGCTTCTGATAATTTTAATAGGGCTGATGAGACACCTATACAATCACCATGGATTTTGTCTGCACAAAATCATATTGATATCTTTAATAATGTTATTGTTAGAAATATCAATAGAATAGATTCAAGTCTATGTCGTGCTTTTTTAGGTAACAGTGTAACTTATAATCAACGTCAGGCATCTATTGCTCAAGTTGATTTAGTAGCTACATTAGGTATTCGTTGCCAAGATGTAGATAATTGTTATCTTCTTACTCATTCCGCTAATGGTGCTGTTACTTATATCCAACGTCTTTCTGCTGCCACGCCAACAACTTTAGCAAGTGCTACTACCGGAGATATTAATGCGACATCTTCACATTATTGGTTTTTTGGGGCGGATGGTACATCTCTAAAAGGTACCGGAGTTCTTCAAAGTAGAGCAGCTGTTGATACTGTTGATGATGTACTTATAGCTAACTTTATTACTGCAACAGATGCAACCTATGGTTCTGGAAAAGCACAAATTGTAGGTAGTAGTAGAACGTCTACAAATTTTGTAGACGATTGGGAAGGTTTAGAGTTTAGCACTGGCAGTGCTCCACGAATTTTTCCTAGAGGTAGAGCACTTAACTTCGGTGGTTTTGTTCCTTTTGCAAAAGGTCGAATTATCAACTCAGGAGGATTTTAATGGCTAGGGAAATTAAACAGAATGTTACTACGAATGTCCTCCTATTTTTTAGCAATATTGCTGATGTAATTAATGCGTATACCACTATTAATACTTCAAATATAACTGTCGCACTTAGTAAAAACGGTCAGCCTTTTATTCCCGCTACCCCTTCTATGGCTAATCTAGGAAATGGATGGGTTTCGGTGACACTAAATGATTCGGCCAATCACACCAATGTTTTAGGGGATTTGGTAGTTCGTGGCACGTTGAGCGGTGCAGTTCCGGCAGAACGACTTGTCGTTGTGGTTCAGAATATTGAAAGCGACACGTATGGAATCGTAAGTACAAATCTTGATGTGGCAGTTTCCACAAGAGGTGTGGGAACGTCTAACTTCAATCCTGTTACACAAACTGTAAACATTAGTTCCACTACTGTTACCTCAATTAATGATAATACAAATAATGCAGTTATTATTCCAGTAGCAATAATTAACAATAATACAAATAATAATAGTAGTGCCGTTTCTAATGCGATTAATACTGTTATTACTCCTATTAATGATAATACAAATACTCTTTCAGTTTCGATTAATACTGTATTTACCTCAATCAACGATAATACAAACTCGGTTGTAAATGCTGCTACAACCACTATTAATTGGGATACGATTAATAATATCTCTAGTAATGTTAATATTGCCCTCACTGCTGGGCACGGTGCTGGTTCTTGGCAGAGAGATTCTGGTGTAGGTGCTAACGAGTTCTCTTATCAGCTTACTTCCTCAGTTGACAGTACGCCCATCGCGGATGCCGATGTTTGGGTAACTACGGATGCTGCTGGGGCCAACACCATTGCAAGTGGACAGACGAACTCATTTGGTTGGGTAGTATTCTATCTCGACGATGGAACCTATTATGTTTGGAGGCAGAAGGACGGATGGAACTTTAGTAACCCTGATACTGAGGTAGTACCCTAAAGTGGAGTATACATGAAGTGTTATGTGGATATAGGTTCACATTGGGGGGAAGGGTTGGATCGTATAGCGGGGATTGTGGGTCTGGATGAGACATGGGGTATTTCCTTCTTTGAGCCAAATCCCCTATCCATGACTCGACTGCTCTGCACTCAGTTGAAGTATAGAGCCCGTTATTTCCCATTCGCTGTTGGTGCCCAGACAAGTATTGTTGGGTTTAATCTACAGCATGCAACTTATCTGAATGGGGAATCGTTAGATGGTGCTGGGTCTTGTCTAATCTCATCTGCTTCTACTGAACTGGGACTTGGTAATCACCAAATAAATGTATTTTGTGTTTCTTTGGATGTTGCCTTAGACCTCGCGTTGAGGGGGCGAGACGTTTCGGAATTAGTCCTGAAGATTGATATTGAGGGTGCTGAATATGGATTAGACTATACTGTATTACCATCCAATATACCGGTAACTATTTTTCAGGAATGGCACAACTGGGGACATCCAAATCCAGAAGAGAAACAGAGATACATTAAAGCAGCATTGCCATCGAATGTCAGAATGATTGACTGGGATTGAGAAGGGAGAATGTATGGAGCAGCCATATTACGAGTTTCTACAACAGTTTGTAGGTAGGGAATATGAGTGGGGGAACAGCGAAGAGAACAATCGTGCTGTAGTTATGGTTGAAGGCAACTGTCGTTGGCAGGTACCACTAGTGCTAAAGAACTTTCGTCATTTCCTCGGGCCTGACTGGAACCTATACATCTTCGGAACCAGCGCCAACTATAAATGGATTCAGGAACAATTGAAGGGATGGAAGTTCAATTTAGCTCTGGTAGACAAGCTACAGATAAATGCAGGGGTATTCAATAATCTTTATAAGGGGAAGAACTTCTGGGAATCCCTACGAGAAGAGCACATTCTAACCATTCAGGCAGATACTATCTGTTGTCAACCCCCAGACCCAAAATGGTTTGAGTATGCTTTTGTTGGTGCCCCTTGTGGTAAGGATACATTGAACGGCGGGTTGAGTCTTCGCCGAAACTCATATATGCGAGAAGCCCTAAATCGTTACGGTGTATTCGCTGACAATGAACGCGAGAATGAAGATGTTTTCTTTACCAAGTGTCTTCGCCTAATGGGCGCACCACTCCCAAACGGGTACGATGCAGCGTTCTTCTCAGTCGAATCCTACTATTACGGATTACCCTTCGGAGTACATGGAACGGATAAGGGCTATCACAATATCCATGTAGCTCAGAAAATAGTGGACCAAATTGAACTTTGAGATTCGGGGCGATAGTGCCAACTATGAAGTTTTAGAG
>JBFLZA010000322.1:0-10000 GCA_040756535.1 Cyanobacteriota bacterium | reverse complement strand
GGCAATATCTTTTCCAGCAATCTTTCCAAGGCATCGTAGGTGGTATCTCGCGGCGCAATGCCCGTGCCACCATTAAAGATGACCGCATCAACGTCTGAGCGTTCTCCTAGCGCTTGCAATTGAGATTGAATCTGCTCGGGTTCATCCTTGAGAATTGTATAAAGGTTAACGGCGTGACCCGCCTCAAGGAGTAGTTGCTGGATGAGTTGACCACTTTTGTCTGTTTCAGGCGATCGCGTATCGCTAACTGTAATGACAGCACAGTTGACTGTCATTGGGGTTAAATCAGAGTGAGGTTGATGCGTCATAGCAGGTTGCCAAGCAATCCTTCGTTGAGGGTGAACACTACACCGGAAGGATTGCTCTATGATTACGACTTACTAAATCCCAAGCCATGTTCCTCTGCATATCGTTCCATAAAACGCATGAAACGCTCCCATTCCTCTGAAGATCTCATCAGAATAATGGCTTCTACTGCAGTCGGCTGACCATTGACAAACTTGCCCTTGACCTCCCGTGTTACAATTTCACCTTCTTCATCAATCAGGTACATCCCGGTAATTTCTTCCGTGCTATCGGTGTCGAGAGCTTGGGGATTTTCAAAATAAAATGTTGCCGTGCCTTGACTCCCATCGCGAGAGCGGGTTAGACGAACATCGGGAATAACTTCTTCGGTAATCCCTCTGGAAAACTGAATTTCAGCCATGAATCGATCCAAATCAAAATTCTTAGGAAGTTCTTAATCTATCTTCGCATTAGTTGACGTACTCCACCCTTAACCCTAACGGGTATAGAAGTGCATTCTTAAGAGATTTTCACTCTTAACGGCTGCGCCAAACAGCCTCTACCCAGTCCAAACCGAAGTTTATCCTGGCTACTTTCAAGATGTTTTTTCAGGATATTTGCGGCCCCGTTAATGTCAGCGTTGATGAGCCAACCTTTGTTGGTTCGGTACAGCCCACGCTTGATCCGCTTGCCACTTCCTTTGAATTCAACTGGATTGTCAGCGTTGTAAACGGGGATGGGGTCGCCATCTACAAAACTGGATTTGGAGGTATAGGATTCTTCTTGCTCGACAAAAGCAATGCCGTATCGCTCACAGAGGCTTTTCAGCTTGAGACGAAGGGCGAAAATTGGGATTTGGACAAAGTTCTGATTGTTGCGAGTACCCATATGGGAATCTTGCTTCATTCCTGGGTTGTAGCCCACAACGACCTTGCCAATTCCTTGATTAATGCAGTGGTTGATAATATGCCGAGCTGCTTTGTTCAAATAATCCCTAACCCGACGATTACGGCGGTCAGTGATTCTAGATTGCTGCTCGGTAAACCCTTTGATGCCCTGCTTATCTTTTTGGGATTGAAGCTGGGAGTTCCTCTTGTTAAACCACTGATTTACAGATTTAAGCCGCTTGCCATCAATTACAAAACTCGTTGGTTTTGTCGTCACGCAAGCTGCTAAATTATCCATTCCCAAGTCAATCCCCATCATAGATTCAGGATTCACTTGAGCAGGGGTATCGTTAGACTCATAGATGTAAGTCACATCGAACAGTCGAGTGTTGTACTTGGGATAGATCCGAATCTCCTTGATTCGCCTCTCTCTCAAGCGCTCTGGGATTTCAATTGTTACGCTGCCTCCGATTTGTCGTTTAAAATCGCGAGACAAAGGAATTGGAAACTTCCAGTCTTTGAAGACTTGCCTTGCACGAATCGGAATAATCAGAGCAAAGTATCCTTCTTTATCAAGATATCGAGGAATAGACACTTTAGCTGTAAACGTTCCAGTCCGCACTTGCTCTATTAGAGCAAAAAACGACTGAAAAGCTCGGTCAACAACCTTCAAAGTTTGCTGACCAATGTCTGTTGCCAGCAGTTTGTAGTTCTCGTTAGTTTTGCAATGATGATAAGCCGATTCATAGCGCAAGTGTTTGCGTTCAGTGAAAAAGTACTGCCTAACTGTGTATAGTCCTACATTGTAGAGATTTTTACTCAGTCGGCACAACGTCCGAAGTGTCTGGGTCTGTTCAACACTCAGATACAATCGATTGGTTTGAGTCAGGAGCATAGTAGCTCGACCTATCCGCTACAGAACTAATTTTATAGCGGATTAATCAATAAGTCGAGCAAGTTCCTGACCGCAATTCACCATACCACCAAAGCAATCACTGGCATTGTAAGGGGAGCTATAAAAGCGGATTTGGTCTCAAACCCAATCCAGATGAATCAAGTGGCAAAATTGACAGAACTGATAGAAACTAAAAAACGCTGATATTATTTTTCGAGCAGTACCTGCATAAGTATTAACAAAAATCAATGGCCAAGCAGCGCGTTCTCTCTGGGGTTCAACCAACTGGCAATCTTCACCTAGGTAACTATCTGGGAGCAATTCGCAACTGGGTAGAAGGTCAAAGCCAATATGAAAATTTCTTCTGTGTGGTTGATTTACACGCCATCACCGCACCTTACGAACCTGCCACACTGGCAGCCAACACCTATAAAATTGCCGCTCTGTATTTAGCATGTGGGATTGATTTAGAACACTCCAGCATCTTTGTCCAATCTCACATTCCTGCCCACAGTGAACTGACTTGGCTGTTTAACTGCATCACGCCGATTAACTGGCTGACAGATATGATTCAGTTCAAGGAAAAGGCAGTCAGGCAAGGGGAAAATGTGAATACGGGGTTGCTTGATTATCCAGTACTGATGGCGGCTGATATCTTGCTCTACGATGCCGATGTAGTTCCAGTAGGGGAAGACCAAAAGCAACATTTGGAACTGACTCGCGATATCGTTATCCGGATAAACCACCAATTTGGCAATCCAGATCAACCTATCCTGAAGCTACCTGAACCCCTCATCCGTAAGGCAGGCGCACGGGTGATGAGTCTAACAGATGGCACGAAGAAAATGTCCAAGTCTGACCCTTCGGATATGAGTCGGATTAATTTGCTCGACTCGCCAGACGAAATCGAAAAGAAAATCAAACGGTGTAAAACTGACCCGATTAAAGGGCTAGAGTTCGACAATCCAGAGCGTCCGGAATGCAATAATTTGCTGACTCTGTATATGCTGCTTGCTGGAAAAACGAAAGAAGAAGTGACAGCAGAATGTCAGGATATGGGCTGGGGACAGTTCAAACCGTTACTAACTGACACGGTTATTACGGCACTCAAGCCCATTCAGGATAAGTATTATGCCGTAATGGACGATAAGGGCTATCTTGAATCCGTGTTGCGCGAGGGGAAACAGAAAGCGGGAGAGATCGCCAATGCTACTCTATTAAGGGTTAAAACGGCAATGGGCTATTCAATGCCACTGTGAGTTAGTGGCAAGAAGTTGGGTGTTGCTGAAGTTCGGTTATTCCCTCGCTCAGCAACGCTAGATTTTTAGCTCTTCATCCAGCTATCAGCTTGAGAGCGGTTGAAATCAGGGTTAAAAAAGTCAAAAACCCTAATGCATCTAGGGTTGTTGTCAGTAGTGGACCACTAATTAACGCTGGATCTAACTTCAACCGCTTGATACCCATTGGTAGCAGAGTCCCTAACGTGGTAGCCACCAAAACATTAATAGCCATCACCAATCCTGCAACCAATGCCACCCATCGCTCTTGGGGCGGTGCCCAAATCAAGGACAGCGAAAGTAAGGATAAACCCAGTGCCAGAGCTGTGCCTAACCCAGCCAGAAGTTCTTTACGCAGCAGTTTCAGCGTATCCTTGGGTGTGATTTCACCGACACCCAGCCCTCGCACCGTCACCGATAAAACCTGAAACCCAGCATTGCCACTACTATTGGCTAAAATCGGCATGATGATTGCCAGCACTGGAACTTGTGAAATGACGGGTTGAAAAGGAGCGATCGCACTGGCTGCCCCAATATATAGGGCAATGTTTCCCACTAACCAGGGTAAGCGCTTGCGAAGAGTTACGTGAGGTGGCGCTAAGGCCGCTTCGTCACCACCGCTTACCCCTGCTAATTTTTGAATATCTTCGGTCGCTTCTTCTTCTAAAATGTCTACAACATCATCAATAGTCACAATCCCCACTAACCGCTCTTCGCGATCAACCACAGGGAGTGCGATTAAGTCGTAACGCTTCATTAACTGAGCAACTTCTTCTTGATGCATTTCCGTGTGGGCTTTAATCACGCGATCGCTGGAAATATCGCGGATTAGGGCACTAGGAAGCGAAAATATTAGCTGCCGCAGGGACACGACTCGCACTAGCTTGTGATCATCGTCTGTGACGTAAGCGTAGTAAATTGATTCCTTATCTCGGTCAGTTTGACGAATTTTCGCTAGCGCTTCTCCAACGGTTAAACCTTCCCGCAACTGGACGAATTCCGTTGTCATCACCCGTCCGGTGGTGCCTTCGGGGTAGCCCAAAATCGTCGCCGTTGCCTGTCGTTCAGCAGAACTGAGTTGTTGCAACAGCCGCTTCACAACCGCAGCAGGCAACTCATCAAATAATTCTGCTCGGTCATCCGGACTCATCGCCTCGACGATTTGAAAGACCTGTGTAGCGTGTAGCGAATCAATTAGTTCTTCCTGAATCTCTGGCGGCAGGTATTCAAAGACACTAATCGCTTGATCTTTCCTGAGGATGCGAAACGCGATCGCTCGACGTTCCGGGGACAAGTCAGTAATAAATTCACCTACATCCACAGCCGGTAATCGATTTAGCGCGGATTTGAGTTGGTTTAAATCGGCAACGTCAAACAGTGCATTGCGAACGTCTTGAGTGAGCATGATACCTCCTTATTCTCCCTTGTGCTAGGAGAGAAGGCTCATCTAGCACAAGGGAAATTACTACTGTTAGGGAACGGACTTCGAGCCATAGAATTGATAAAATTCAAGACTGGTATTAGCTAGGAATTACCAGTAGGCAGTACGTCCGGGTAAAGTTGATATGAATCGGATTTGACGGTTAGACATTTGAGCAGTGTTTAGACAAGTAATTGGTATTTTTCTTGAGCCAAGCGACAAAGGAGACGCCAGACTACACGATTGGTGAATACCACCATCAAAGACATAACAGCGGTAGCCCCCAAGAGTAAGGGAAAATTCCCTGTTGCGGTGGCTTGAGAAATAGTTGCACCCAAACCTGAAGTTTCGACGACTCGACCTTTAAAGTCGATGTATTTGCTGACAATACTGGCATTGTCCTCGCTCCACCTACAGCGGTAATAATGCCAGTAATCAAATAGGAAAAAATCCCTGGCAAAATCACAGTCTTCCAGTGCTGCCAACGGGAGAGTTTGTACACCCGCACCGCTTCAAACAGATCGGAAGGAATCGATTGCGCCCCTGCCATTACATTTACATTAAATAGTACATACCACATCGTTCCTAGCATCATCAGGACGATAGATCCAAGTTGTAAGCCTCCGTCCAGATGAGTAAGAGCGAGGAGTAAAAGGGGAAATAAAGCCGTTGTCGGCACGGAAGCCGCAATTTGCACTAAAGGCTGTAAATTTTGAGCTAAACGGGGATTACAACCGATTGCCAACCCGACAGGTACTGTCGAAGCCAACGAGAGAACCAGAGCTGTAAGCACCCGTAACGCTGTTAAAATCGCTCTGATAATCATTGTTTGCCACTCTGCCCAATTTAACACTCTCAGCAACATCGCCGCTTCCCAATTTCTCCACCCAATAATGAAGGTAAGGCCGCTCAATAAAAGCCAATTCAGCCATTGCACAATCCAAGAGCGGTTTCTAGAACTACTCGAAGTGGGGTGGGGAAATGGTTGCCGAATTCCTCGTCCAAACGTTTGTCCCAGCGTTTTCCAGAGGCGAGTTTTCAAAAATTTTAGAGTAGGCGATCGCTGCCAGAAATCTAATACTACTGATTGAGGCGGATTTTGAGCTTCAACTGTTTTAAACTTAAACTTCTTCGCCCAAGCAATTAAAGGACGCCAGACTAAAAAATCAATCAATAGAATGATTTCAAGGAGTACGAGCAACCCCCAAACGATCGCTCCAACATCTCCCCAATCAGCAGCAGTTGCCAGATACGAACCTAACCCCGGTAAGTGAAAAAATTTTTTTTTCAGAGTAAAAGACTCAATTGCACTCAGAAAAAAACAGCCTCCTGCAACCGACATTACACTATTCCAAACCAAGGCAACAATCTCCTCCGGTTGCAACTCTAAACTGATATTTTCTAAAATAATAATTTGCTGACCATTCGGTTTTTGATAGGATTTATTAATGTTTTCCAGGGAGATGACGCGCTCTGTTTTTGTTTGGACAGCCATCGCAATTGCTCCAGGTTTTTTGTCGAATTTTTGGCACGAGTAAGCCCGTAGAGCCTGTTGAATTTGACCTCCTCAGATGTCAGCTAGTGAATCCTTTGTTGTGTAGATCACTTCCGCAGGGAAATCTTCAAATTGTTCAATTGTTGAATGTTGAGTGAGCTAGCACTGATGCGATCGCAATTCGGCAGAGTGAACAGTGCGATCGCATCAGTTGAGAAACTCTCTTTCTTCAAGAGCTAGTGTCATGCCTTCTCCTTATGGAGTCTTGGACAACAACGGCAGGAAAGTTTCTCTGGCTATACCGACACTTTTCGCTAGGAAATTCAGTCTTTCATAGCTACCCCATCCCTCTGTCAGTAGAAGACTGGGGGATATCGACCTAAGTCCTGTTCCCGCTCGAACTGATAAAAATCAGCAGGGGGCAACAGGGCAAGACAAGCGTCCCGATTAAACATACGACCTCCTTAAGCTCCCTCGCGCTGGGAACCAAGGGCTCTCTAAACGCTTGGGAGCGTGCTACTGCCAATCGATGGACTTCGGTCCATAAAATCTACTCAAAATCGTCACTGATATCGTGCGGAGACATCAGTAAATCAATACTAGCCCCTAAGAGGGACATTTCTCAATTGGGCTCTTGTTTTCCTCACAAACCTTTTACAATACCGATTGTTTTAGCAATGAACCGTCTCAAAACCTATTTAACTCCCCTTTTGGCTGGGTTAATTGTTCTCAGTCTCAGTAGTTGTACCTCTTCACCCGACAATCGCCAAAATGGCAACAATAGCTCATCTGCTGCTGAAACGGACGTAGTCTCTACCGAGCAATCTGAAAAAGCCTCTACAACACCCACTCAACCGCAGCAGAAAACACCCGTTGCGAGTCAACCCTTGGATGCTACTGGCGATCGCTCAACGTCTAACCCAGGAACGAAGACGGTTACCCTGACGATTTATCAAGCCGATAGTCAGTGTCAAAATCTAGTTCCGGAACAAGTCTCTGTCTCTGCAGATACTTTGGTGGATGCTGCTGTGGGAAAAGTTTTACAGCAAGCCGACTCCGGCGACTTTAATTTAGCAGGATATCGCGTCCAGGTTAACCCAAACAGTGGTGTGGCGACTGTCGATTTCCGCTTGTCACCGGATTCCCGAAGACAGTTTGTTTCTTTGTCTTCCTGTGAACAGTTCGCCCTTTTCGGCAGCTTACGCAAAACTTTAACCGATAACTCTCGCCTGAAGATTAAGGATGTTCGCTTTACGGAACGGGGGCAAGCGATTCAACTCTAAACGATTGTTGCAGCTACTTAGAGCTTTTCTGACAAGTAGATGTGAGAAAAGAACCACAGCTGCCTAAGAGATTTACACAGATAAAGACTTATACCAAATCCGAGTTGATACCCCCTTTTTAGCGAAATATAATTACTGAATCGATGTTCTAGAGACGGCTGGACAGTCTTTGAGATACCACCGCCAAGGCAAGTCAGCTCCTTTTGTTAGCCCAATCCTAGTCGTCTGAATCAAGTTAGGGACAAATTGCGGTGAGCGGTGTTCTAACCATAAGGGTTGACCGGGTTTTAAAACTTGAGCATTCAAACAACGGTCAATTTGCAATACGTTACACAGCTTACCGGGACCCGCCGCAATTCGCTCCAATTTTGATGGCGGTTCAACCCAACTGGGTACAGACTCTAACTGCAAAGCGCGAATTAAAACTGCACTGGACACTTCTTCTTGGTCTGTGACAATGTTTAGGCAATAGTAGATTCCATAAATCATATAGACATAAGTGTGACCAGCAGGCCCAAACATTGCCTCATTACGGGGTGTCCGACGCCGATAGCCATGACAAGCGGGGTCGTCGATACCATAAGCTTCAGTTTCTACAATCATGCCCCGCAGAAGGGTTCCATCGTTGAACTGGCGCACCAATGTGCAACCAACTAAGTCAGGTGCCACTTCGGTAGATAGACGGGCAAGCCAGTTCGGTTCTACAATTTGAGCAGATGTGTGAAGATTAGTCATTGAAAAGCCCTTTGATCCCTGTGTGGGTTAATCGAGAGGAGGTAATTACAACAATGGATATCAAATTGGTTTTAGTGGTATTAACTATAGTTTTTAGCGTGTCAGCTCTATTTTTTGGCACGAAAAACGGATTTTACGATTCAGACAACTATCACGGTAACGGTTCTGCCCACTAATATCCCGGATGAGAGTTTAAAACAATTCTCTCGCCCGCAAACCCCTTCCCTAATTAGAGCTTGATGCGAAATGGGGAAGAGGGTAAGTTGGAGATTAGCTGATAAAATAAAAAAGGCTAGATGTAGCCTCAATTAACACGCAGCACTCTAACTCCTGAGATTACACGCTACTGGAGAAACAGTTTCGACCTTAAGTTTTGGAGTCCTTACTTCAAATACTTCCACACTCCAGCTACTGTTGCCTGTCTAGCAAAAGCTTTGAGGGCCCAGGTCAATCACCCTATTTTTTCAACCGAGTCTATCGGTAATGAATAAGCTACATCCATTGTGGATGTAATAGTTGACCTTCTAGCCAATAGTGTTTTTTTGGCGATCGGCTTGCTGTAGTCAGTCGCCTCAAGTTACTTGTTACTGAAAAAGGAACGACTAATCCCAGGCTAATAGCCGAGGGATAGTTGTTGAGCGCTAACCTCTGACCATTCATGAGCAATCAACGCCCAATGGCATCCTATTTTGAGGATGAGCAATTCACCTGTTTTCCCTACGCTGTGGGTCATGGTGCCGAGGGTGTTTGTTTATTAGTGCAGATGGGGCCGTACCGCATCCTCCTTGATTGTGGATTAGAAGACATTTCGCCCCTCCTAAGTGCACCGAATCCACCAGCAGATTTAGTTTTATGCAGCCATGCCCACTCAGACCATGCGCTGGGATTGCTAGCTCTCCACGAAGCTTTCCCCCCATTGCCCATCTATGCCAGTGAGGTAACAACTCAACTCTTGCCGCTTAACTGGCCGGAGTTGCCACCACAGAAAATTCCCAAATTCTGTCAGGCGTTACCGTGGCGATCGCCTGTTGAATTCTGTGACGGATTGACGGCAGAATTGTTTCCAGCCGGTCACTTGCCTGGGGCCGCCGCTTTTTTGCTCACTTACACAACACCTAGGAGAACTTATCGTCTGTTTTATACAGGCGACTTCTTCCTATCCAACTCGCGGTTAGTGGAAGGATTATCGATTGAATCGTTAAGGGGGCTGCAGCCTGACGTACTGATTATAGAAGGCACTTACGGCACTGCGCGACATCCTCACCGACGACAGCAGGAAAATCAACTGGTAGAACGTATTGATCGAGCGCTTGCTCAGCAATGCTCTGTCCTGATGCCAGTACCAACCTTGGGGCTGGGTCAAGAAATTCTGATGCTTCTGCGGAGTCATCACCACTTTACCGGTCGCAACTTAGATATTTGGGTAGAAGGCACTGTTGTTGATGGTTGTGACACTTATTTAGACCTTTTGCCTCACTTCCCTAACTCCGTGCAAAATTTTGCCCGCCATCAACCACTATTTTGGGATGAGCGAGTTCGTCCTCGTGTTCGTCGTCTAGATGAGCGGCACCGTGCTTCTATCGGTCAGACTCCCTGTATTGTCCTTACCGATGAAGCGACCGATGTGAGCGAGTATTGGCACCCACAGGCTAATCCTCCAGCCTTACTGCAACCGGAACTCCCTAGATATGCAGCTACAGATAACTCTGGGCTAACAGATGTC
>JBFLZA010000321.1:0-10026 GCA_040756535.1 Cyanobacteriota bacterium | reverse complement strand
AACGCGGCAATTGGAGATGCGATCGCTCGCATTGAACCTTCTGCCATTTTTGGCACCCAAATGGAACGGCACGTTGGTAAGCGCTTGGACATCCCCTGTGGTGTCATTGCTGCCCCCATCCATATCCAAAACTTCCCCATCGGTTACAAGCCGTTTATGGGTTACGAAGGAACCAATCAAATTGCTGATTTGGTTTACAATTCCTTTACTTTGGGCATGGAAGACCACTTGCTGGAAATCTTCGGCGGTCATGATACTAAGGAAGTGATTACCAAAGGGATTTCTGCGGATTCCGACTTGAACTGGAATAAGGAAGCACAGGCAGAACTGAACAAGGTGCCTGGTTTCGTTCGGGGTAAGGTGAAGCGCAACACCGAGAAATTTGCTCGCGATCGCGGCTTCAGCGAAATCACCCTAGAAGTGATGTATGCTGCCAAGGAATCTGTGGGTGCTTAATTAAACATTTCTCAAAAAATTATTCAGGCGCAATTGTAGGGGTACGGCAATGCCGTGCCCTTCCTTTTTTGGCTAGGAAGAAGCAAAGCAGGTATCAATGGAAAAATTTGGCCACAGAATCGCTTTTTAAACCCTCTATTAGGAGTTGCAGAAGCCCTATAATTAGGATAAACTCTTGCAAGATAAAAATACATCAATCATAAGCTGACTCAAGAAAAAAATGTAAAGTTTTGTCAGTGCCTGTCATTCCATTGTTGCTCTTAACTAACCCTAAGTTGTGAGCAAATCTTGACATCAAGTTCTCCTGAAAAATCAGCAAAAATAGTTGAACTTCAAATCAAACCCGTTCAAATCAAGGAGCTTAAGTGAATGAATATCACTAAGACCGAACTGAAGAACGAACTGAACCTAGAATCACTTGATGAAGTAATACAAGCTCAACAGCAGCTTCACCACTCTAATATTGACGATTCTTTCCTCTCTCCAGGAGAAGCGAATGAAATCCGCCGATACATTCACTTGCGGAGGTCGGGTTTGGCTCCTCAAGAAGCAGAACAACAAGCCAAGCTCATGACTACCAATCAACCGCAATCTAGTGAGTCTCTTCACACCATGAACGGACACAATCAAGACCCATCAGTTCATAATAAGCCAAGTTCTAAGATTGAGCAGATTCTTCAACGTCAACAGAATTTAACTCACTCGTTGATTGAACTCAGTCATGCACAAGCAGAGTTATTAGAAGCTAAAGCTTGGACGCAATTTCAAAGCACGTATGCCAGTAAGCTAAACAACGATATCAGCAAATTTACGGATGATATGACGGCTTTATTTGCGTTGATGAATAATAATATAGAAAATACCGAGTTCATTTCGACGGAGGAGTATGAACCCCTCCCTTTCGAGTTGAAGCCCAAGACACCCCCTCTCGACCGATTACCCAGCGCCTTATAGAGTCAGAACAACGCATCCTTGATTCCTCTCAACAATTGGCTCAAGAAGTTTCAGAGTTTACGGCACAAAAAGTAAGAGAGGGGCAAACCAGTCTGATCAAGCGCATTAACAGTGCTTGGATTACTGGGGTTGTTGCAGGAATTTCTGCGGGTATCTTGATAGCCTATATCAGTTGGGAATCCGCAGGCAGGCAAGGGAAGCTAACAGAATATATTTCTAGTTCTCTGCTATTTTCTTCCCTGATTACAATTTCTGCTTTAGCGGGGGCTTCATTGGGATTTACTCAGGCACTTAAACGGAAGTTTGAATCTCCGAAAAACGGTTAACTTCCTACGCACCAAGGGAGTAGGTATATTCAGAAAGCTGTGGGTATGTAATTAGCATTGTCGCTATCAACAACAGGCCCAAGATTGGATAAGAGTGTTCCTTTTGGAGGACACTCTTATTGCTATTATTCAGTACTCTATAGGGTAGTTTTGGCATTAACTCACTTTTAGAAATTAAATTTAATTATTTAAAAATGACACAAGAAAATTCTAAGCCCAATAGACTTTATACTCGATTTATTTCAATCCTCAGAATCATTCAATATCTCGGCTACTTCGTTATAGTTGTCTTCAGCTTCATCTTGGGTTTCTTTACGGTAGGAGGCCCTGCTCCATCTGCTTTTCCACCGATCGCTCTTGTTATTATCCTGCTACAAGCAACCATTGGCTGTTTATTTGTGTACGTTGTTACTCAAGGACTGATTGCGATCGTTGACCTTCTCAGCCGTATCGAACAGAATACAAGACCTTTATGAGAGCAGGGGTTCAAACGCGATCGCACCTGTCGAAGCGAAGTAGCGATCGCACTCAATTTCTTGTTCAAGCCAGTGCTTCTTGCTTACCTTTGAAGTACCAGTAGAGGTTAGCAACGGTCAAATCTGGGATTTCTTGCCAATTTGAGGGAGCTAAAGCTTTTAAGCCAGAGGCTGTTGCTTGTTGGCTGATGTATGATTCATGTCCTCGCCGTAAATCAGGCTTGACTATAAATTTAAGTTGGTCACGCAGGGATTGGTAATGAGACTTTGGCTTCAAATTCTCATACAGTAGTTGTTCCTCTGGTTCTGCTACAAGTACTGAGGTTTGATTATCGTCTGAACTCTCAGCCGAGGAAATCTCTGAACTAGCTAATAATTGCCGATCATCTGGGGATAGGGTTGGAATCCAGTCAACATGATTTTGCCAAGATTCCAGTAAAGCTAAATCCTGGCTATGAATACGTGCGAGCTCTGGGAATAAAAAATCTAGCTCCTGCTCAGATTCACACTGGTCAATAAATGCCAGGGACTCTTTACAGATTTGGTCTTGGAGGTGAGAGAGGCGCTCGCTCACCACGTCAAATCCATTTTGTAGCTGAAAAGTCAAGGTAATTGTTTGATCAATTGTCCAAGCGCATTCCAATCTACGAAGTCTCCCAGCGGCACAGGTTTGTTTGAATATCTCAGGACTGCTGTAATCTGCTAGCGCTTCGTATAACATTCCTTGAACACCAGCAATTGCGGCATTTCTAGCATTTACATCTGGTAGTTTTAACGCATGTCGCAGCCAATTGATCGCTTGATGAAAGCGTCCGTAAGCCCGAATTAGAATCGTGCGGTGATGCTGAAACTCAACATTCTTAGCAACCTGGTCAATCCGTTGTATTATTTCTGAGCCTTGGTCTTTCAATGCTTGTTTCAGGTCAATAAAGCCGTCTTTAACTTCCAGCCTTAGTTGCTTTACATCTTGCCTCAGTTTCAAAGTCTGCTGGAGGTTCACGGCTGATAAGGCGACACCTGCTACTGTTCCAACACCAATCACGGCTGTAGTTGCTTGCAGCACTCCCAAGTTAGTCTGGAGTGATTGCAGGCTGGCATCAATAACACCAAGCTTACTGTAAGTTCCTGCCTTGAAGTCTTGCAGGTCAACCTGAATATCGTCAAGCTTGTCATAGGTTCTTTGAAATCCTCGGTGAGCTTGGAGCATCTGTATGCCGCTCAATATGAGCTTTGGAACCGCTAGAAAAGGTTCACCTGCGACACCAACTGCATGACCAACAATTTGACCTGTCGCAGTATCTCTTACCATACTCAGTGGTACACCTGTGGATGAGACGACCTGCTTGAGCGTACCCTGAGCAAGACCAAGCATATGTTCGGGGCGAAAGACGAAAACCATGACTTTTACCTAGTTAGAGTCGAGAAGGATGGATTAGCCGATATTGTAGGTTTTAAACTTATAAATAACATCGGAGATTCTACGGATGAATGAATATTTGATGGCATTTCAGGACATGATCAAATCCGTCGAGCGACTGATGACGGATGAACAAAATTCCCTAGAGATTAAGCAATCTGCTGAAAGCCTGAAGGAGTCAGTCCACCCTTGCATTGAAGAACTGAAACAATCAGCTGCCAGACTTAAGCCGTTAGTCGTGGTATGTTCTGATAACCTGTACCAGGCTGAAAAGGTTTGGCTGAGTAAGCCAAGGATTGCTGAAGCAGCGAAACAGGATATTTGGGAACAACTTGGAGAAATTAGTGGACATAGTTTTAAAATCCGTCTTTTAAGAAAAGCTCTAAAATCTCAGGCAGTCGAACAAGTTACTCAATCTTGGAATAAACGGGTCGATAACCTAAGAAAGAAATGGTTTGTTGATGTCAAAAATGGGAAGCCCAAAGATTTAGCTGCTTGGGATAAGGATAAATTCATCCAAGATATATACTTCCAGTTGGACTTACAGTCCCAAGAGCTAAGCGTAATGATAAAGGAGAGAATAGAAGTTCTTTATCAAGAACTAGAAGCAATTAATAGGGAAACTATACAAAACTGTGTTAGTCTTCTAGATCAATCAAATCAATCTATATTTAATGCTCAGCTTAATCAAACAGTTAGTGAAATTGAAGCGAAGTTTAGTAACTCAACGGAGTATATTGCATTCAAAAATAAAAAATTAACTAATGCTGTCAATCCAGCTTTAGAAACTTTAGTGAGTCAGGGATTTCTTATCCCTGGGTTGCAGGGGGCAATTAGGCAAGGGATTTTGCCAATCAATTGGCAGTCATTTGCCCAATTCAGCGCTCAGGTTGTTTCAGCTATTGAAAATATTATTACAACAATCTTTGACGATAGAATTCAGCTAGCCACTCAAGCGCTTGAACAAGCGATCGCATTTTACAACGAATTCCTAGAGCGGCAAGAACGATACCAGCAAGAAACACCCGAACAGCGCGAAGCCGAAAAAGCTTGGATTGATCAACAGCGTCAGCAACTAGAGCAAGTGCAGCGTGGTATAGAAGCTATCCTCAACGCGAGTTAAGGCGAAGTGCTTGCAGCGCTAACCTAGCATTATCACATAGCTGAGATCTTGCACCCTTCTGAGTAAGCTGCAAAACCCGCCAGGAGTTCAAACTCCTGGCTCATAAATCAAGTCCACTTAAGTGCAATACCCGTGAATGAAAGTAGTGGGGAGGGAGAGAGGAGGATTCTGGAAAGGGTAAAGAGAAAGGAATACCATACAGTTGGCAGAGTAATGACATCAAGGGAAATAGAGGTAGAAAGCGTCAGGGTTAAGAACTAAATAGTGCGATAAGAATGAGAAGATTGAAGCAGAGAAATTCACATGACACTTCTAGAAGTATGGGGGATTAAAGAATTAATAAAAAGCAACAAATCTGGCGATTGGGAGGGAAAAGATGCAGAAATAATAACTAGAAATGGAGAGGTAAAATCTAGATAATAACCTGAGGAACCATGGGCAAGAGAAAATAGATTTTGAACAGGAGCATTCAATTAGAGGAAGGCTGAAATTAGCTGCTTGCACAGACGTTTTCCTTGACAGGAGATGAAGAAAATGATAATTTTCTGAGCGTTTTTGAGGGGTGTGGAGACTAAGTGATTATGCTAAGTCAACCAAGGAATAGACAGGCAATAATAGCTCAAGTAACACAGAGGTATGAGCCGGGAGTTATAGCTTTACATTTGCAACCAATCATTGCAGAAGCACTGGCGATATGTAAGCAGGATAAATACCGTCAAGGAACAATATTAAATCCAGTCTTAGTAATATGGTTTGTCATAATGTCAACAATGCGGCGAGATTTAAGTTATCCAGCAGTTCTGAATTGGATGATATCAGGACTAAGATGGATAGAGTGTAATCTGCCGAAAAAACTAATAGCCGATGGGGCAATAACTCATGCGAGGAAAAGGCTAGGGTTAAAGGTTTTTTCAATTATATTGAATTCACTAGTGGAGAAATTAATGCCATGGAAACCCGATTTCCATGAGTGGGTAACAGTAGTATTTGATGGCAGTACAGCCAGTATGCCGGATACGGAGAGTAACTGTTCAAAATTTAAGAAGAGTAGAGCAGGGCGCGGGGAGAGCGCTTATCCGCAATTACGTCTAGTCACTTTGTTGGGAGTAGCAACACGCTTAGTTATCGGGGTAGCCTATGGGCCGTGTCGTGGGAAAGGAACTGGGGAAAGAAATCTAGTAATGCAGATTACTAAGCAAGTAAATGAGCGCCAGCTCTTAGTGTTAATGGATGCGGGTCTGGGGTCATTTATGATGATGAAAACTCTGCAAAAACAGCAATGGGAGTTTGTGGTCAAGGCGGCGACTCATCATCATTTTCCTAGGAATCAGACACGATTAGCAGATGGCAGCTATTTATGTAAATTAAGTCGGGAACTCAAACAGAAAAAATCAGCGAAGCGACAGCAACCTAACCCATCGCAATCCGAGACTCTGATAGTTCGTGTGATTCAGTATCAGATATCAGGGTTTCGTTCTCAGCGGTTAGTTACCAGCATTATCGACCCAAAAATTACAGCTAAGGAACTCGTCCTTCACTATCATAAAAGATGGGATATTGAGCTGAGTTTTGATGAAATTAAAACTCATCAATGCGCGACCCTGCGCGGGCAGATACCCACGGTCTTTCGGAGTAAATTAGCTGAATTAGTCGAACAAGAACTTTATGGAATGTTAATTGGTTATAACTTGGTGAGAGGTCTGATGTGTGAGGCGGCTTCGGTTCATAACCAAGACCCATTACTTCTAAGTTTTTTAGAATCTTTACAAGTCATTATTGATGCCGTTCCTTTAATTAGTGCTGCTTCATCTTACCAAAAAGATTTCAGGTATGCATACTTATTATCCCTCCTAGCTGAATCAGAAATTGACCGACCAGCTCGACCCCGTATTAACCCGCGAGTCGTCAAAATTAAGCTATCTAAATTTCCTCGAAAAACCAAGAAACATCAAGGTGAATATCGAGCCATTCAGCAAGAGTTCCGAATTGTTCCTCTGGTGGCTTGAAAGTTTCATTCACGGGTATTGCACTTAAGTGGACTGAAATCTTTGTTTACTCAGCGTTTAGTCCTCTTGAGACGACTTTCGTTATGACGCAGGGATTTGAATCCCTGGCGGGTTAAGGCCAGTGGTGCAAGATGTGAGATAGGGGAAATGAAAAAGCGATCGCCTGTGTCTTCCCGTGTCCCTACTCCACTTGTACAACAGTCCTCAAATGAATATGCGGCGCATACTGTTGTCCTAATGCACTTGGGGAAGTTGTTGCGCGAGCGCTTTTCTCTTCAACGAAGAATAACTGCTAGGCTTTACTTTGAGCATTCCTCCTAGTCCAGCTCAGCTTCTTAACTCAGTTTTCGATAAATCTTCTTGATTTCCTTAGTCAGTCCTCCTTTGATCAAAGATAAATAATAGGACTTGATTGGACGCTTAACAACGTTCAAATAAGCTCTAATCGTCCAAGGGGTTAACTGATAACCAGCTTCTCGATACAGTTGATTTAAATTCTCGCTAATGGATAAAGGCGCTTGACTCCAGTTATCCAAGTACTCACGTTCGTTATCTTCTATGAAGATATCTAATCCCTGCTTCAGACCAACTCTAAGAATGAGTTCTTCAGACCAAACCTGCATTCGAGAGACGGTTACTCGACTTTTTAGAGCAGTCAAATCTTCCACAACTTGGCGAATGCTGCTAATGGGGTTAGTGTAAATATCCAGTAATGCATAGTCATAATGACCTGATGCCAACTCCCTCATGTCACCTTGAATCAGGTTAATCTTTTTCATCTCTGGTCTATCACTAAACCGCTCTTTGAAAAAGTCTATGACCCGTTGATCCAATTCATACACATCAACTCGTTGCACATTTTCTTTAGCTGCTATTCGTAGCGGGAAATAACCCAGTCCTAAGCCTCCCGTCAAAACAACGCCTTGAGCTTTAGAAATAGTGAGATAATGAGTTTGGATAATCTTAGGCTTAAGCGTCATCCAAATTGTATTGTCGAATTTTAAAATAGGGATAGAGTCTTCATTAAACTCCACACTCAACCCATTTTTTTCATAGGTTTCTTTCAGCCCATAGTGCGCTAACTCAGTCGCTAAGTATTCTTTTGAAAAAGGATTCATTTTGGCTCTTCCAGTTTTTGCTTAATTCACACACAATAAGTACTTGGACAAAAAAAGCATGGTAAGCATTGACACCAAAACATTGGTGTCATTCCAAACCGTTGTGGGACTGTCTACCCTACAGTTTGATAACTATTATTAATGTCAGACTACTGAGCTATAGATTTTTCACTCTCTAGAGCAAATCATTGCTAATCATACCAAGTTATGTAATATCAGAAAATAAAGAAATTAGAAATAACTGGGCAATTCCTGACCAGTCTTAAGTTACTAAGCAATGATTGAAGACCAGTGAATGTATAAATTGATACAAAATAACACCGCAAAAGCACGCTTGAAGAGGTGATATCAAATCCGCTTGATTGCCCATTGCATCTGTAGGGGCACAGCAATGCTGTGCCCTTAGCCTTAGTGTATTCATTTATACGGAGGTAAAAAGATCAAAGGCTTGATTTATTTACCCTTTACCCTCTCACCTTTCTTCACGATTGCAATGTGTAAGCACGACCGCTTAATATGCGATCGCTCTCAATCTTTCTCAACTTAACTTAATGATTGCTTTCCGGTAGCTCAGGAGTACTCTGCACAGGTTCAGCGGTAGTATCAATAGTCTTCACCGTATCATCCACTTGAGAACCTCCCTGCTCCTTGGCTTTCACCTCTTCCAGTTTTTCTTTAGCAATATTGGCGACCTTTTCAGCTTTGTCTTTGACTTGCTCTTGAAGATTTTGAACGCCCCGCTTTATCACCTCCCAATCCCCGTGAGTTTTCCTCCAGTCTTCCTTAAGAAAGTCTGCCGCTTGACCCGCTTTTTGACTCAATCCCTCAGCATACTGTTCGGGGGTTTGGACAATAGCATCGGGGACAATCACCCGTTTACTGCCAACACTAGCGATCGCACTAGCGGGAAGCAAGTAAATACCATCGAGAGCACCACGCCAACCATTAGACATATATAGATAGCTGACTACAGCACCCATCTGAGGCACAAATAGATAGTCCACTATCTTACCCGCCTTATTGCCCGCGTCCGTCCACACCTCATGATTGATTAAAGAAACCACCGACTCTGGCTTCTGAACCTCAACGGCTTCTGATTCAACGTTGACTAAAATACTATCCTTGCCCAGTGCCTCAATTTGCTCCCAAGTAAACGATCGCTTATTAGCGCCTAGAAATCCTGATTTGCACGTTAAACCTAGAACTTGATGCGATTGAGGATTGAGCCACAGTTGTTCCACACGTCCCACTTCTTCCGCCGTGCGGCGATCGAGCACCAGTCGATTGATTACCTCACTCTGCTTAACGACCTCTGGTTGTGTGTTCATACAGAAACTCCGCAAAATATGAATCTAGTATGGCAATGAGCCATAGCTGTAGACGAGGAAGAAAGACGGAGGCAATAATATTAATTTGCTTTAAGTTTGCTGCGGATGAAGGGCTGGGGGAGCTGGGGAAGCTGGGGGAGCTGGGGGAGCAAGGGGAGTGATTTGTAGCAGATATTTAGTGAATTGATATAAGATTAGGGTTCTTTGAGTTTTTAATGGTTCACTATTTTTCTGAACTTCTGTATTAGGGGAAGATGATGCAACCGATTGAATTGGACGCTAGAGCGAGTACTTTCGGGTGAGGGAACTCCCAAGGGGAATCGAATAGTGAACGTGCTACCTTTGCCCAATTCACTTTGCACTTGTATACTTCCTTGATGTGCCTGAACAATCGCTCTTGCGATCGCAAGCCCCAATCCTGACCCCCCGGTATGACGAGAGCGATCGCTACTGACTCGATAGAAGCGATCGAAAATCCGAGACTGCTCCTGTGGTGGAATACCAATACCAGTATCTTGAACCTGAATCACAGCTTGATGCTCGTGGCAGTCTAAAACAACAGTTACCTCACCGCCTGCTGGTGTGTATTGGATAGCATTAACAATTAAGTTAGAAACCAAACGATAAAGCTGCTCTGGAGTTCCTAAAATATTTAGCGGCTCTTGTACTAGCACTTTGGATGTCAGTGTGATCTGGGCAGAAACAGCCAACGCTTCTAATTCTTCTACTAAGTCGCTCACCAGCTCATTGAGGCAACAGAACTGACTGCCCATCGGCACAGCTTTTCTATCCATGCGAGCCAGCAGTAGTAAATCGGCAACT
>JBFLZA010000320.1:0-10044 GCA_040756535.1 Cyanobacteriota bacterium | reverse complement strand
TACTTCTCCTATGACCAACTCACCCGATATTTTTCCAGCACCAACCGTGCTTTTTTTGCCAAATCCGATAATTCTGGCGAATACTGGAAACAAGGGTTAACGGCAAGAGCTATTCCATGCTGCAAGCAGAGCAGGTATTACAAGAGCGCTATCAACTCCAGCAACAATTAGGACGTACCGCCGCAGGTCCTGAGACTCCCCATTGCTAGAAGCAAGGGGGTTCTTTGTCCAGACATCCTCTCCCAGACTCTCGCTCAAGAGCTACAGCATTCTGGTTCTTAGATGTCGTTGCAAAGACTTTTGTAGCGACCCGCTCTACCTCTGGGCAACGACCAAAGGAGGAAGGGAGAACCCTCCCAGTTGCAGGTTGATTATCCGTTGCTGTTCTCCAAGCCGCCCACAAGCGCAGCTGTGCACTCTGCCAGTCGGCTAACAACTGACTCACCTGGAGAACGAATGTGTGGGGTTCGATGTATTTAGCTAAGAGCGCAGAGTATAAGTCGCGTTGAGCAACTACTCCACACTCACAGCGATGCACTCGTTCTGATAACTTCTTTTTACGAACCCGTCCACAGTGACAAGTCTGAGAGAGTTTCGTTGTGACCGTTGGCATCTCTACCACCTTTCCGCCGGCCCTTTCAGCCTTGCTTATCAGGTGAGACACGAACATTCCTGGCGCACGTTTTCCAACAGACTTTCCGAATAATTTCTGAAATGCTTTGTAGCTCAGTTTCTCTAACTTAATGGTGTCCCCAGTACGGAGAATGGCATTCACCAACTCCCCATGAAGACTCTTGCGCTGGGCAGCTAACTTCCGCTCCAGATTAGCTTTAGCACTGCGGGTCTTGAGGTAAGTCTTGGAGTTATTCCACTGTTTTGTACCCTTCTTGACCGTGCCATTGGGGTTAAAGTTGTCTGGATTGGTAGCTCTACGCGACCTATCCATTTTCCTTTGCAACCTCCGAATGTGTGCTACCTCAAACTCCAACTCAAACGCAAACTGGTCTAATTGAACATCAGTATCAGACACAACAGCTATCGTACTCGGCCCAATGTCGATTCCCACATCACCATGCCCCAAGTAATTCTTGGGCTTGATGAACGGCTTGCCTTGGCAAACTAACTGAGCATAGAACCGATTGCGACCGTTGATTTTGCGACGAACTAACCGAACATATTTGACCTTTGAGTTCAGCCCATGCAAGATTACTGGGTCGTTGGAAGTGATGAGTGCTGGCAGCTTCAAACCACTCCATTCCACCCTGTCTCCTTTCCAGCGAATACCAGCCGCGTTGGACTTTCCCTCAACTGAGTCGAATTGGTTCTTGCCCTTGAATCGGACTTTTTTGGCTTTACCGAAGAGAACTTTCTCAGCAGCATTGAATGCTCTGGTTGCAATCTTCTGCCCCGTATGAGCATCAATATGATTGGCAATCCAAGAGTGTCGGATACTTGTTCCGTAGGATTGGATGGCGTAGTCCGAGAATTCGTATCGTTCTCTTACCCGTTTAAACAGAACTTTGCGCTCTGGATTGTTGGGTTTGAGAGAACATGCTTTTTGGAAATCCTTGGACTGTCGAATCAGTCTCACTCGCTTCATGGCTTGACCCAAGCAGGCGTTGTACATCTGCCTTGCGGCTTCCAGCCTAGTAAGCATTACTCCCTCGTTCGCCGAGCTCACCACAAGGGGGAGTTCACAAACGAAAGAAGGAGTAGTTTTAGTGGAAGTTTTTGCCATGAGAGAACTTGAGATGATTCCCCTATTCTAAAAAATGTATTGACAGTATACAAGGATTCGCTGCCGCTCAATTTAAACTGAGAGGGGAAAGCTTACCCCATAGATAAATCAGTAGGGGCTTGCGCCTTCCCCTCTCAATCCCCCGATGTTTGGTCAAATTTACCTCATAAAGAATCTCGCATTCAGTTTAGCGACAAAGTCAGTTTAAATCCTAGTTTTGTGGCTTGGATTGAAAAGATGACAGAAATCATCTTAGAAAAACGCTACAGCAGCGCTCGACAAGCTCTAGAAACTCTCCACTCTGGGCTAGTGCAATCGGCTACTGCCACACGCCCTGTCTTAAGAAAAATCCCTAAACCTGCTGATACTTGGATTAAACTCGATAAGTCTCCCGAGAAACTGAAAATAAGTATTCCTGCACCTGGTTTCAGACAACTCACAAAATATAGCTGTTTAGGTCTATTATCTCTTCAATATTTTTCATTTTTGTATTAGTGGCATCGGTGTCATTGATTAGACTAGATTCTTCAATAATATTTCTGTTTGGTTTATTCTCTACAGTATTTTTTGTAGTTCTTTTAATGCTGGTTTTGGCGATATTTATGTCTGAAGTCAATCCTATTGAATTTTCTCGAAATTATTTGAATTTAAGACAGGAAATTTTTAATATTATTTATGCTAAAGAAAGCTTACATCTTATGGAAATTGTAGAATTTTTTTTGCAAAAAGAGGGAAAAGTGTATCAAGTAAACCTGCGTTCTGAAGATAAAACTTATCGACTTGGGGGTGCCTTGGGTGAAAATGAGAGTGCTTGGTTGGCTCAAGAAATCCAAGACTGGCTAAACCTGAGATAAGGGGAAGCTCAGGAAGATTACAATGAAAGACTGATAATTGTTGTGCCATAACGTGGACGTGAAATCTTGCTGAACATCGAGAAGCTAACTAAGACTTACGGCAAGCGTCAAGTTCTTCACGACTTGACGCTACATATCAAGCCAGGTGAAATTTATGGATTACTCGGCCCAAATGGTGCGGGTAAGACAACAACGATTAATATCTTGTGTAATTTGCTCCAACCTGATAGTGGGACGATTAAGATTAATGGTCAGCCAGTTTCAAAAGCAACCAAACCTTTAATTGGTGTAGCGCCCCAAGAAAATTTACTTTATAAAACTTTGAGCTGTGAAGAAAATCTCAATTTTTACGCTCGAATTTATGGGTTGAAAGGTCAACAACATAGGCAGCAAGTGTACCGTTGTTTAGAAGCAGTTAACCTAGCGAATAGAGCAAAAAGTCCGGTCGAAACGTTAAGTGGAGGAATGCAGCGACGATTAAATATTGCTGTTGCTTTAGTGCATCAGCCCAAGTTAGTGATTTTAGATGAACCGACAACGGGTTTAGATATTGAGGCGCGTTATGAAGTTTGGGACTTAATTTTGCGTCTCAAACGTCAGGGAATCACTATTTTGCTGACAACTCACCTACTCGATGAAGCAGAACGTCTTTGTCAGAGAATTGGTATTCTCAAAGGAGGGCGGATTGTTGCAGAAGGGAGTTTGACCGAGTTGCGACAACGAATTCCCGCCCAAGAGATTGTAATCGTTCAGACGTCACAGGAAGAAAAAGCGATCGCACGAGCTCAAGAATTAGGCTTCACCCACCGACGCTATGGCAATGACCTCGCCTTTTGGTTACCCCAGCAGCTAGAACTTAAGGAAATTATCGATTGTTTTGAGGGTATTCCCCTTGACTCTATTGCCCGTCAGCCAGTGCGATTGGAGCATATTTATGTAGAAGCCACTCAAAAATACTAAGTCGCGTTCCTGTTCAGGAAGCGTCTTCAATACCCAGAACTGCATCTTCTAACGCTCGTTCAACTTCCCCTAATTCTTTTTGAGTGGAGGGATCGAGTTCCGTTGGTTTATCTACATTAGCACTTTGCTCATATTCATCAACCACTTCATTCAGGGCTTCTTTATTGAGAGTCGGGTCGTTACTAATGGCAGCCGCTTCCTGCTCTTGAGTTCTTGAGTTATCCTGTGTCATCACTATCTTCGACATGATATTTGCTATTTCTGCCTCAGCATCACCCAAGCTCAGACCCACAAGCATCTATCTAGAGTCAACTGTTTGTTAACATCTATCCCTTCTCCAGACTCATGACGACTCTTCATCTTGTGAAAGTATCGGTCGATGCCCATCAGGATAAATGGTGGAGTCGTCTAGAAAAGTATTAGAAAGTTCAGCATTCTGGCAGCGAAACAAATTACAGCCACTTAACTGAGCTTTGCTGAGGTTAGCCTTATTCAGGTTAGCGCCAGTTAAATCAGCATGACTCAAATTGGCATTACTCAGGTCAGCGTTGCCTAAGTCGGCTCCTTTCAAATTAGCACCCATCAGATTAGCGCCTTGTAAGTTGGCACGGCGCAGGCTGGCTCTAAACAGATTCGCTTCCTGAAGATTCGCATTGGCTAGATTAGCGTGATAAAGCTGAGCATCGCTTAACTGAGCGGATTGAAGTTGGGCATTGTGCAACTCAGCTTGACTTAGATTAGAGTAAGGCAGGTAGATTTTTTGAAGATTACTGCTGCTCAGATCGATTCCCGGTATATTTGCCTCAAACAAGTCCGCTTCACTAATATCTACATTTCTAAAGTCTCGTCTTCCGCTGGCATATTGAGCGAGTAAGTCTGCTCCATGAATTTTTTTCATCGGCGCTTTTGTTTAGATACCTCTCTGGATTAGAAGGCTGTGCCTCTATGTCAATAGGTATTCATGCTTAACCTATTTTCCAGGGTAAGTGTATGTAGCAAAAGATACTTTCGTTCTAATGATAATTTAATATTTGTAAATATTAATCCGCTTTTTTCTGTAGAGACTTGACAAAATATTAAGTTTATGGATTATGCATCTAAGAACTTCAGGCAGTCATCAATGAGATTGCCTTAACCTAATAAATAGAATCTAGGGGCTTCAATAAGTTGAGACAAGAGCTTGCCACCTGACATCTTTACTATAAGGGATATCGTCTGAGGTCGGGAGAGCGATATCGCATAACTACAACAGTCGAATAACCTTGTAATGTCAAGATGAAAAGGAAGCATAAGCTTTAAAAATACTATGTCAAAACCCAAATTATCAATTGCTCAACATTATCACGAACGCACTAAGTATTATCCAGAAACTATTGCAGCAAAAAGCAAGGTACTCGACTGGGAAAATCAGCCCGTACCCTATAAAGACTATAAAGTTGGCACTACCATCGACCTGAAGCCTTTCCTGAAAGAAGACCCCAAGGCGTTTAAAGATGAGCCAGGGAAAACCTTGTGGCGGCTGTCGCAGTTGCTATTTTGTACCTACGGCTTGACAGCCAAGATGCCAACGGTGATGGGCCCACCTGTGTATCTCCGAGCCGCCCCCTCTGCGGGTGGACTATACCCGGCTGAGGTGTATTTAGTTTGCCGTGGCACACCGATTTTACCCACAGGACTCTATAACTATCAGTGTCGTAGCCATTCTCTGATTCATTTTTGGGAAGGTGAGGCTTGGTCGGTTCTACAAGATGCCTGTTTCTGGCATTCTGTTTTGGGTAGTGCCGATATGGCGATTGTGATCACCTCTGTTTTTTATCGCTCGGCTTGGCGTTACGAAGATCGGGCGTATCGAAGAATTTTTCTGGATACCGGTCATTTGCTGGGTAACATTGAGCTGGCTTCGTCGTTCACCGACTATCGACCTCACCTGATTGGTGGCTTTGCTGATGAGATGGTAAACGATCTACTTTATTTAGACTCAAATAGGGAAGGTGCGATCGCGATCATTCCCTTAGCCGATCAACTCAATGTACGACAACAATTGCCCCCCACTATATCCGTTCTGCCCTCCGCAACACATTTAGACTATCCAGAAATTCCAGACGGAGAGTTGCTCAACTATTTACATCAGGTTACTAAAATCGATCAGATGCGAAATTGGGATGCCGAAACTGAGCGCATCCAAGCCACAGACGATGAGAGGCAACGCGAAGATAAATATAACTTTCCCTTTTGCACAAAAGTTTCAACCGCGACAGTACCCATTCAATGGACAGGGGATGCCAGAGAGGGATTTCTCCTCCAACCCCTAGAGAATACAATGATCAGACGGCGCTCCACCCGTGCTTACAATGGGGCCAATCTGACCCTAGACGAACTCAAAGCGATTTTAGATTTTACTTATCAACCCCACCATTACGTTGATCAAGGGCTAAATGGTTCGCCCGATTATTTCGATTTGAGTTTAATTGAAACCTTTATCGCCGTATCGGGAGTAACGAATTTAGAGGAGGGTTGCTACTATTACGCGCCCAAAGCTCAAGAGTTGCGGCAGATTCGCTTTAAAAACTTCCGGCGGGAGTTGCACTACTTGTGTCTAGGGCAAGAGTTGGGTCGAGATGCAGGAGCTTTGGTGTTCCATACGGCTGACTTGCAGAAATCGGTGGCTAAATATGGCGATCGCGCGTACCGTTATCTTCACATGGATGCGGGTCATTTGGGACAACGCATGAATTTAGCTGCAATTCACTTGGGTTTAGGCGTTAGTGGTATTGGTGGCTTCTTCGACGATCAAGTCAATGAAGTGCTGGGCATTCCCGCCGATGAAGCTGTTTTGTACATCACCACTCTCGGACGCCCGAAAAGACTGTAGCACCGATGTGCAGCCTCAAATTGACTTTTGTTTTTAGAGGGGATGAAAATTCTGATTTCTCTGGATTTTCCCCCCATTATCTTGATCGCCCTAGTTCAGGCTGGCATCACTAAGCGGTTCTCACTTGGGTACAATACAAATTGTTTGTAGGGGCTAAGCGTCGCTGTGCTCTTACTGTATTTTATCCAAACGAGAACTGCTATATGTACGAACGCAAGTTCATATCACCATTTATTGAGTGATGAATATCACCGACATTAACTTCGTAGTGACTTTGAGCGTGCCATCAGCGCTTTCATCGATTACTACAAATGGCTTAAATGAGTACTGTTCCTCTTAATGAGTAGAATTTCATTTAGGATTGCGATAAGTTCTATCGTACCTAGTAAAAAACTCAAGCTTAATTTTGTATTTGTCATTAATAATTGAAGAAAGCTAAGTTGTTAGGTGGTTATGATTACAGTGCTGGTGGTAGAGGATAGCGTTCCGCAACGAGAGATGATCTCACAACTGCTCAAAGGAAGCGGACTAAGTGTAGTTGAGGCAAGTGATGGTGTCGAAGCACTGGAGAAAATTCAAGAGTCTTCACCCGATCTCGTGGTTCTGGACATCATCATGCCTAAGATGAATGGTTATGAGGTCTGTCGTCGGCTGAAAGCTAACTTCAAAACCCAGAATATGGCTGTGGTGATGTGTTCGGCTAAAAAAGAAGAATTTGACCGATACTGGGGAATAAAGCAAGGTGCTGATGCTTATATTTCTAAACCTTTCCACCCTCAAGAGCTAGTCGGTACCATTAAACAGCTGCTGCGAAGCTAGGGTGAACGCCACTAAACCCTATTAGCCTGCTGATGAAAGCTAACAAGTATAGATCTACAGGCCATACTCAGCTTATAAGCTAGAAACCGTCCTTATCTGAGGACGGTCTTTTGATCATGGGAGAAAATCTTACTACTGCTTCACCGAAGCTTCATCCATTTTCTCCGAATCCTCAAAACTACTTTATGTAAATTGGAGACAGAAACCGAGATGCTTAAAGGTATAGAGGATAAGTTAATTGGATGCAGTTCCTATGAATGAAGATCTTAAGGAAGCTTTCGTCTTGGCTGCTCTTGAAACTTTCAAGAAGCTGTCAGAGTGTCCTGAAATAAAGAGTTGTAGAATCTACAATCAACCCGAAACAAACCTTAGTCACCAAATTCGCAAACGTAAATCACTGCCAAAAAACAATTCCCGTGCTATTAGCGGAGTACGTCCCTTGCCGTTTCGGTGGGTATTGGTCGTTTCAGCACAAAAGTCTACACGTCAGCCAGTCTTGAAGGTACGAGGCTATCGACATGGATAGGTTGTAGGCTTCTAAATTCTCTAGGCTTTCCTTACGCTTCATTCCTGATAGATTTCCTAGAGTTTAGCTTTTCTGTTGTCAGCTAATGTTGCACTATTTCTCCTATCAAAAAAGGAGATAAAGTTCAGAAATCAGGGTAAATCTACCGCTGGGATTGATTCGTTTGCGCTCGACTTCGGATTCTCTAATTTAAAATTTTTATGATGATTAACTAGATAGATTTTATATCAGGGGAATTGAATTATGCAGCGAATCACCGAACCAGAAGTTATGGACAGCCTGCAAGATGCTCTTGAGTATGATGCCATGGACTTCTTGGACGTTAACACAGCCTTTGCCGAACGTGCGATTGAACTCGGCCCGCCACAGGGACTCATTCTTGATGCTGGTACAGGTACGGCGCGGATTCCCATTCTTATAGGACAAATGCATCCTCAGTGGCATATCATCGGCATTGATTTAGCTCAATCCATGCTACAAGTTGGGCAAAAAAACGTTGAGCAATCGGGATTGCAAGAACAGATTAAGTTAGAGGTTGTAGACGCTAAGCAACTGCCATATCCAGATGCACATTTTGATATGGTGGTCTCGAACAGCCTGATTCACCATTTACCTAATCCTCTCCCTTTCTTGGTAGAACTCAAGCGAGTCCTCAAGCCAAATGGTGCTATTTTTCTACGGGATTTAATGCGACCAAATTCTCTAGAAACTTTGGAGGCAATTGTTGAGCGGGAGGCAGGAAACTGCAATGATTACCAAAAGGGATTATTTCGTGATTCTCTCTATGCTGCCTTCACCTTGGATGAAGTTAATGAACTAATGCAACAGGCAGGTCTTGTTGGCGTTAACGTTTATCAGTCTTCTGATCGGCATTGGACAGCCGAACGAGCTAGTTAGAAAAAAGCGGATGGAGCTTTTACATCGTTTGCCATAAATACCAGATTGTGGGGGAATAGCAGCAAGGGTTAGGGCGCGAGAAAAGAACGGCGATCGCAAAACAACTCTACAAATATGCGATCGCTATTCTGAAGTCCAATCACTTGTCGGTTCGCCGACTTCTCCACACACACCTTTGGCAAACGCTGGCATCTTTTTCATAGGAACAGTAAAGATACCGCTGCATAGAATACAGTAGAGTGTCAGCGTCGCCGTGCCCTTACGAGCAAGGTGTATTCCACTTAATTGAGAACCGCAATAATTTATTAATTCGCTCTAGTACACTCTGTTTTTGACGGTCAACAAATATTATTAATCACTACTGATGATTCATGAATTAACAACAGATGTTTTAGTGGTCGGAGGTGGAACTGGCGGTACAGCCGCTGCCATCCAAGCAGCACGTAGAGGTGTACCAACGATTCTAGTTAGTGAATTTCCTTGGCTAGGTGGAATGCTGACTTCTGCGGGTGTAGCGGCACCCGATGGCAATGAACTTGCAGCCTTTCAAACAGGGCTTTGGGGTGCCTTCCTACAGGAACTATGGCATCGGCAGACCGGGGGATTGGATAACAGTTGGGTCAGTATGTTTTCTTACGACCCCCGTATCGCCGCAAAGTTATTTGCCGATTGGGTACAGGTGTTACCCAACCTCAAGTGGATTGTAGGGCAAACCCCGTTAAAGGTTTTGCAACAAAATAACTGTATTACCGGGGTTCAGTTTGCAACTGTGACAGTCCACGCCAAAATTACCTTGGATGCCACAGAACTGGGAGATTTGCTGGCATTAGCCGATGTGCCGTATCGCTGGGGGTGGGAGTTGCGATCGCATTTTGGGGAACCTAGTGCACCTGTATCTCCTAATGAACTCACTCAGCGATACCCAGTGCAAGCTCCAACTTGGGTCGTTATCCTCAAAGATTTTGGCACCGCTGAGAATGCCCCAGAAATCCCCCCTCCACCCAACTACACCCCAGAGCCATTTGTTGGGGCTTGGGATGGCTATGGTGCACAAATGTTTATGAATTATGGGCGTTTACCTGGGGGTCTATTTATGATCAACTGGCCCATCAGGGGGAACGACTATGGTGAAGGCGTGAGGCGCTTAGTAGAATCTCCGGAAAAGCGGCAGCAATTTCTTCAGGAAGCTCGTTGGCATACCCAGGGTTTTGCCCATTTTATTCAAACTCAACTCGGGCGTCGTTACGGTTTAGCGGAATCGGTTTTTCCTTTATCTGGCCCGATGGAATTAGACGCCCATGAACTTGCGTTCACAAAGCAGGATGAAAATCCCTCTCCCCCAACTTCCCCAGCTTCCCCTGCCCCCCTGCCCCCCTGC
>JBFLZA010000319.1:0-10045 GCA_040756535.1 Cyanobacteriota bacterium | reverse complement strand
CTTAGTACGTCCTTATCAGTTGGGGCAAACAGAACTGCAACAAGAATTTATTGACTTGATGACTGGCATTGAGGGTATTGAATTCGTAGAAATTGACCAAACAATAGCGCTACAAGCCGCTCAAATCCGAGCCAGATACAACCTACAACTGCCTGATGGGTTTCAGGTTGCTGTCGCACTCGCCGCAGGGTGTGAGGCATTTCTTACAAATGATGTTATTTTCAGGCGAGTTACAGAATTACAAGTGTTAGTGCTAAATAATTTTGATACTGCTGAGTAAACTAAATCACTTAGGAAACTCCAAAACCAATAAATAAACGAGGGTGAGTGAGAACCCTGGCGTTAACGCTGATAAAAATCATTAGAAAATCCAATTAATAGGTACTTAGGTTATAAACGAAAAGAATGTAAGCTGGATTCAAATGACACAGCTTGGAGGCATCCCCAATGCAGAAGGCTTTGACGAACCCGCCAAGTAACGGCTACGAATGGTTGAAGCGAAATCGCATCGTCCGCATCCTGGAAACTGTCCAAGACTTATTTGTAATTTCTCTGTGTATTGCTCTATTTGCCTTGATGGCAATCCAGCTACGAGAGATGTTTTTTGAGCTGTTGCCTCCGCTTGATTTCCCAGGTGTTACCTCAGATATCCTGTTTTTGCTGATTTTAGTTGAGCTATTCCGACTGCTGATTATTTACCTCCAAGAGCAGCGAGTTTCCATAGGAGTAGCGGTAGAAGTATCCATTGTTTCCGTGCTGCGAGAAGTGATTGTGCGGGGTGTTCTGGAAACATCTTGGATTCAGATTTTAGCCGCCTGTGCGTTCTTATTGGTAATGGCAGCACTGCTCATCGTTCGAGTTTGGCTACCCCCAACCTTTAAAGGAATTGACCCTGAAAAGCGCTTGTCAGTGAGAAATATGCTCCTGGCAACTGATAACTCATCCAATGCAATTGAGTCAGCCACTAATCTAAATTCTCATCCCGTTCCTTCTATTAGTACAAATGAGACGAACGGTTTGATGCATCAAGACTGAAACTGTAAGTTTTACGGTTTAGGAAATTGGCTCGAAATTTACCGTCTATTTCATCAGTCAGCAGGGCGGGTTTTGTACACCGATTATCCGTTGAGAGTCATGCATTGACTGCCCTTACCCGCCCCTACAAGAGGTAGCATCTCTAAAACCAAACGTTATAACCACTTACAAACTGACAGCTAAAGGATTAAAGCAATGCTCGATATTAAACCTCGCGATGTTCAAGTCGCTGCGATCGCTGCTGACAATACTACCATTTTGCGATCGCGCACTTGGGATAGACTCAAGTTTGAAGTCGAGTACTCCCTGCAACGCGGCACCACTGCCAACTCCTACCTAATTCAATCCGAAAAAACCGCCCTCATCGACCCCCCAGGAGAGTCCTTTACCGAAATTTTCCTCAACCAATTGCAGCAATCAATCAACTTGCAACAATTGGATTACGTCATCTTGGGTCACATCAACCCCAACCGGATGGTGACGCTTAAAGCTTTACTCGAATTAGCCCCTAATATTACCTTCGTTTGTTCCAAACCCGGTGCCGTTGCCTTACAAAGTGCCTTAAGAGAGCATCCGCAACCGATAAACGTCTGGGTGCCACGCGCCGAAGAAACCCTAGACTTAGGCAACACTCATCAACTCCAATTCATCCCCATTCCTACCCCACGCTGGCCGGATGGACTGTGTACCTATGACCCTGCCACTCGTATCCTATTTACAGATAAACTTTTTGGTTGCCATGTCTGCGGCGATGAAGTCTTAGATGAAAATTGGAGAGGCTTAGACGAAGACCGACGCTATTACTATGATTGCCTTCATGCTGCCCAATCCCGACAAGTAGACGTTGCCCTCGATAAATTAGCCACATTCTCTGCCAAAATCTATGCACCCGGTCATGGGCCAATTGTCCGCTACAGCCTCAGCCGCTTAACCCATGACTATCGCACCTGGAGTCAGCAGCAGAAAGAGCAAGACTTGACAGTAACGCTATTATATGCTTCAGCTTATGGCAATACGGCAACTCTAGCGCAAGCGATCGCAAAAGGCATCACCAAAGCAGGCGTAGCCGTAGAAACGATTAACTGGGAATTCGCTGAACCCACAGAAATTGAAGCCGCCCTGCAAAAAAGTGATGGCTTTATCATCGGTTCTCCCACCTTAGGGGGACACATGCCGACTCAAGTGCAAACGGCATTGGGAATTGTCCTATCTACTGCTGCCAAAACCAAGTTAGCGGGTGTTTTTGGTTCCTACGGTTGGAGTGGGGAAGCAGTCGATGAAATTGAAAGCAAACTCCAAGATGCTGGTTATCGCCTTGGTTTTGACACGATTCGAGTCAAGTTCAAACCCGATAATGCCATCCTGCAACAGTGCAAAGAAGCCGGGACGGATTTTGCTCAATCCTTGAAAAAGTCCAAGAAATTCCGCACCCCCGCACAACCTGTTAGTAACGCTCAAATTGACCGCACTGAACAAGCTGTAGGACGAGTTGTGGGTTCGCTTTGTGTATTAGCGGCAAAGCGGGAGAATGTCAGCAGTGCCATGTTAGCCTCTTGGGTAACGCAATCAAGTTTCAATCCCCCTGGTGTGACCGTTGCGATCGCAAAAGAACGAGCTGTAGAATCTCTAACCCATACAGGCGATCAATTTGTCTTAAATATTTTAAAAGAAGGTATGAACGTAAGGCGGCACTTCCTCAAACCCTTTGCTCCAGGGGAAAACCGCTTTGTGGGTCTAGATACACAGGAAGCTGAAAACGGCTGTCCCATTATTAATGACGCCCTCGCTTACTTAGAATGCACAGTTAAAAATCGAATGGATTGCGGCGACCACTGGCTAGTTTATGCCCTAGTTGACAATGGCAAAGTAATACAAACTACAGGAATGACAGCAGTCCATCATCGCAAATCCGGCAGTCATTACTAAACTATCGTGCCTACAACTTGCATATCGTGAGGAAAGGTAAAAGGGAAAAGGGGAAAGGGAAAAGGTAGATATAGCAATTCAGTACACGGTAGGGGCACGACCTATCTATTGGTGTCAACTTAAGCTTTGGCGATTCAAAATCGCGTCTATAAAAACAAAGTCCGCCGTCGCGGACTAAAACAAAATTAAAAGTTGGCTAACCCTTGCCTTGCGGGTTTTGGTTGTATATAGCTGTTGCCATAAAGGTTAGGGCAGATTTAAGGATGCAAACGACTACATACCAGTAGTAAACCTTCTACCCTCTGCCCTATGCCTTCTGCCTTTTGTTATAGCTGCGGTTTCAATCGCCAAGCTCTTGTTCTTTTTCCCTTTTTTCCTCCCCCAACAAAGCGCAAACTCCATGCACAACACCCTATATCAAGCTTGTCAATTATATTATTTCCTCTACAATAAGACTCAACTTAAAATTCGCTGCAAAACCTCTGCGACCCTGGAGCGAAAACCTCTGTGACCCTCTGCGTTAAAAAAAATAACACTATTCAGGTTCTACGATAGAACCCATAAATAATATTGCTTGGGTTTGATTATCACGAATGACACAGAAAAAAGGACGGTCAACAACTACATGAGGAGTGATCGAGCGGCTGGCAATTTGCACAGACGCTGCTGCACCCGCTTCACTCCCCTCTTCGTTGACCTCAAAAAACGTATTGTGTTTAACCTTACTAATGTAAGCAGAGTGTTGAGTCATCTCGGCAAAATCAGCGCGGTTTTCATCAAACGCGATCGCCATTCCTAAAGATTTTAGGGCATCATTCAGTTCCAAGCCATAATCCAGCCTAAAGCGAGGTATCCCCACCAGGAGTTGTTTTGGTTGAAACTGGTTCATCCACTGCTCCCAGTTTTCAGCATTTAAACTGTTGTAGAACGTTTCGAGACTCACGTTTTTTTGTGGCAGAAAGATATACAAACTCAATCGTCCCTCTCCATAGGGCAAACTAACCGCCTGAAATAATTGATTAGCATAGTACTGATATTCAGCCTGCTGGAACATGATCGGATGCTGCTTTTGAGTTCCATTGAGTAAAGTAAATGGCAGCTCTTTTGTTTGAGTTTTATCGAATTGTGTTGTCCACAGACCCTTAAAGTAGATAGCATTAATTAGGAATAAAATTGTAGTTGGAGTAATTTCTTGCCCATCGACAATTTTGGTGATATTCCCACTCGTACTCTGCTTAACCCAATTGTTGATGATGTCAGAGGCGCTAGGGCTATTGAAATCTAGCTCAGTAACTTGAGCACCATAGAAGTTCTGATTGTTCTGGAGGAATTTTGGATTAAAGGATTCACCTTTCCTCGCCCACAGAGAGTTCGCTATGGAGAGTTGCACGCTGGGATCAGGATTGGTGAGTGTTGCTTTTAAAATCGCATTGGCTTGATTGAGTTCCTCAAAACTCATTCCTTGTAATTCCAAGGTTTGAGCCATTGCTTGCTGTGTTTCTCCCTTGGCTCCGTTATAGGTCATAGACAGAGCCATGGCAATGCTCGTGGGAGAGATGAAAATATTCTGATTTGGCTGTGCTTTGAGGATTTGTGAGAACAGTTTGAAGCTTAATCGGGTATTAGCTGCAATTAACTTGGCGTTCACAACAGGATCGGAAGCTTGGGCGATGAGATTGGGTGCTACTGGAGAAGCGGCGGCACTGGCAAATTGCCTTCCATTGATCAGATTAGCCAAACTCAATAGAGTCAGGCAGAGCGAGGCGGCAAGGATTCTCCTATTTTGTAGCTTCATTACGGCTCTTGCAAAATTTTATTTTGGCGACATCACTACAGAACTTATCGCCCTTATCCTTGCCGTTTATGCAAAATGCTTCTGCTTAATTTGTGGCGAATACGTCCGGTTCATAGTATACCCTGACTTGTCGGAAGCTCTCACCTCTAAAGGGATAAAGTTCTCAACGGCTCTACCCTACGGGGGGATAGCTCTTTGAGACTCTCGGTTTTCATTTACAACTACAACATCTTGAACTCAGCTACTTGAGTTGAGAGTTTTGCGGCGAGCTGTTCTACCTCTCTTGCACGACCAAAAGAGGAAGGAACAATTCCTTCAGTTGCAGGTATACTATCCGAATCTCAAATTAGCTATAAAAACAGCAATGACTAAATCAATCCAACTTATCAAAAAACTTGCAAGAGAATTGAAGTATCGATCGTTATCAGAGCTGGTTGGGCGAAAAATTACCATTTTCAGCGTCAGTACTGTTGAGGATGATGTTCGTCGCGAGCTTGGCAGTATTGTTCCAGAAGGATGTCGGTTATTAACAGAACCCCAATTGATGAAGGGGATGCTGGCGAAGTATGATTTTTTAGACTTAACGTTCAGCGCACCTGCCTATTTACTAGAATCTCAATATGAATCGGGTATTTCTCTATTGAAAGCTTTGTATTTCATTAGAGACCCCTCTGAGGAGAGTGTTGATGAGGAACTTAGAGAAATTTCTTTGCTTCTTGGAGATGATCCAACCTTTTTATCAGAATTAGCAGACGATCTTTCCAAGAATATGACCGTTTGCCGCATGTTCCTTGATAGCACTCATCCTCGTGAGTGGGATAAAAACAACAGAATGATGGCATTGAAACTGAGCTTGCCATCTAGCTATTTTCCTCAAGTTTTTGTTATCGGAGATGCTTGTATAACAAATGCTGGATTTGTGTGGTTTCACAAGCATTTTTATCTTTAATTTTAGTAATTATCAAGAAAAGTAATACCCAGAAATAACAAAACAGAGATAACAAAAATTTCCCTGTAAATAGGTCGAATCGACTAAAATCTCAGGGCGGTGAACGTTAAGCTATGGAAGGCATATTATCGAGAACTAAGTGAATGCAACGACCGATATTATGAAAAAATCTTGAATCTATGCCACGTCCTGCGGGATGACGGCATCACTTATCTGCAATACGTCACTGAACAGACGTAGTTAGTGTTTTTCCAAGGGGAGACGACCTAGAAGGGCATTACAAATAGTGTATGCCGTTCATGATCGACTCCTTAATCAATCTGAACTGGAAACGAGTGCCTCAGTTGAGTAACGAATATCGGCTTGCTTGAATCGGCGGAGGGCTTCACCTAAGCGATCGCATTCTGCAATCAAACTCATTCGCACATACCCTTCACCTGCCACACCAAACGCATTTCCCGGCGTCAAGACGACTCCCGTTTTCTGCAAAACATTGAGGGCAAAGTCTGTTGAACTCATCCCCTTAGGACAAGGCACCCAAAGATACATTGTTGCTTTGGTTTTGGGAATAGTCCACCCCAACTCCGCGAGTCCTTCAATCAGAAAATCGCGGCGGCGGCGGTAACGCGCTTGGACTTCATGCACGTAGACATCAGGTAGCTGTAAGGCCGTTTCAGCAGCCGTTTGCAAGGCGGCAAAAATGCCGTAATCTAGATTCGTTTTTAACGTTCGCAATCCCTGAATAATGTGGCGATTCCCCACCACAAAGCCAACACGCCAGCCGGCCATGTTGTAAGTTTTTGATAGAGTATGAAACTCAATCCCGATGTCTTTTGCACCGGGAATTTCTAGCAAGCTGGTAGGCTGATAGCCATCAAACGCCAGTTCGGCGTAACACAAGTCATGGACGAGTAAAATTTCGTACTTGCGGGCAAAATCAACAATCTCTTCAAAGAATTCGCGGGGAGCTGTAGCGGCGGTAGGATTACTGGGATAGTTGAAATAGAGAATTTTTGCGCGTCGGGCAACGTCTTCAGGAATTGCTCCCAAATCAATCAGCCAGTCGTTTTCCGGTTTGAGTACTAAGCTGTGAATGGTACCACCCGCAATCAATGGCCCCCGGAAATGAACGGGATAAGAGGGGCTAGGGACTAAAACCAAATCACCGGGATTGATGTAGGCTAGGGCAAGGTGACCTAATCCTTCCTTAGACCCCAATAACGGTAACGCTTCGCTATCCGGGTCAAGATCAACATCATAGCGGCGGCGATACCAAGTCGCGATCGCTTTCCGGAAACTGGCAGTTCCTTCAAAGGGAGGATAACCGTGGTTAGAAGGATTTTGCAAGGCCGCGATCGCTGCTTCGATAACCGGCTGCGGCGCTGGGCCATCGGGATTACCCATCCCCAAGTCAATTAAATCAAGCCCTTGTTCACGGGCGCGAGCTTTCAGTTCATCTAAACGAGCAAACACGTAAGGGGGCAGTGCACTCAGACGCTCTGCTGGGGTAATCCAATCTAAGTTCATCAGACAACCGGGCTTTCTTAAACTAAAAAATTATATAGCCAAACATTAAAGCCGATCGCGATGATCATTTAATATCGCTCTAATAAAAGTTTGACTTCCGTATCCAAATCTAACTCCTGCATCGCCTCACACTCGGCTTTACGAACAGCCAAGTAGGCTTGAGCGAGTTCTGAACCTAAGGCATCTAAAAGAACTTTGTCATTGCTGAGTTGTTCAATAGCCTGTTCTAAGTTGATCGGCAACAAATCGATACTACCACTACTACGAGCCGCTTCTGTCATATATCCAGGGTCTACCGTTACCGATTCCCCCAGTTCAAAGCAATGCCGAACCCCATCCAATCCGGCGGCAATGACTGCACCCAAAGCAAGGTAAGGATTTGCAGAAGCATCAACGGTTTTGAGTTCAAAATGAGTCGGACTGGGTGCTTCGGGGTTACTCGGTACTCTCACTGCCGCCTCCCGATTATCCATTCCCCAACATCGGAAAGCCCCACTCCAATGATGAGGACGAATGCGACGGTAAGAATTGGTGCTGGGTGTTGTGAGTGCCATTAATGCTGGCAGGTGATGGAGAATTCCGGCGATAAAGCGACGGGCCACTTCTGAAAGTTCTCCATTAGCGTCTAAATTCGGGATTAAGTTCTGCCCGTCATGCCAAAGGCTGAGGTGGAGGTGACAACCACTTCCTGCTTTATCTGCAAAAATTTTCGGTAAGAAGGAGGCTTTGAGGTGATGTTGCAGTGCGATCGCTCTTATTGTCTCCCGAAACGCAATCTGTTGATCAGCCGCCGCTAACGCATGAGTATACAGCACTGAAATTTCTTGCTGTCCTGGCCCTGATTCTGGATAATACTGCTCCACCGGCATTCCTTGCTCAATCAAGGCTTCTGCCATCTCATCAATTACCGCCTGTTGTAAATCCATCGACAGCGTTGAGGCAAAAACCGTCTCGTCAGCAGGAACAACCCCATTTGGAGTCTGCTTGAGTAGGTAGAACTCATTCTCAAACGCCGCAATCACTTCCAACCCTTCACGCTTTGCCTCAGTAACCATCCTTCTCAAGAAATTCCGGGGACAAAGGTTCCAAGGATGCCCATCTTTAACCATATCTCCCATCACACGAGCGTGCCCCGGTGCATAGGGCAAAGGCGTCAAGGTACTCCAGTCAGGTATCAAGCGCACCTCACCCACCGGCCCCAACCCACTTTCGGTTGCTGGGGCGTCATACATCACTGGAATCGCTTGCTGGGCTGCTGAAATGCCTACGCCATGCGTGAAGTATTCAGACAACGCTCCCCGGTGTACTGCTTTGCCACGAATAATATTGGCATTGTCACACCAGAGAATACGAACAAACCGAATACCAGCCTTATCCAGAGATTTGAGAATTTCGCGGTTCATTCATGTGCCCTTTTGCGTCGTCCTGTGTCCATTGAAATTATCACTGACTCAGAACAAATGACAAATCACTTTTATTCAGTCGTAGGGCGGGCAGTATCCACTAGCCACTTAGCTTCGTTCTGAGGAATTTTGAACACTGCCCACCTGAGTTAACCGGGGAACGGGAAACAAGGACTGGGGATGGTTTCGGATGAGGGTTTAAACCCACTGCCTAGCAATCGGGTTGCATTTATAGTACAAATATACTATAATAATGAGACTTCAGTTGAGTAGTGCTTACCTATCTAAAATTTGGTAGCGATTAAATCTCTGCCAATTCCCTTCAGCAATGAATGATTTTTTATCATTCATAATTCATTATTCATCCTTTAAATAGGAGGTTTCAGTGAGTACTAGCGTTGAGACTACACCTCAGCAACAACGTGCGCTAGAAATTTTGCAACGCTTGCAGCCACTGTACAGCCACGAACCTTGCCCCCTGAACTACCAAACACCAGTACAGTTGTTGCTCGCAGTTATCTTAGCCGCTCAATGCACCGACGATCGCGTTAACTCAGTAACCGCCGAACTGTTCCAACAATTCCCCGACGCCAGTGCAATCGCAAACGCCAACTCTGCTCAAATTGAAGCTATCCTGCGCCCCTTGTCGTTTTTCCGCAACAAAACCAAAAACCTGATTGCAACTTGCCGCTTACTGGTAGGACAGTACAACGAGCAAGTGCCTCAAGATATTGAGCAATTAATTAAGTTCCCCGGTGTTGCTCGCAAGACGGCAACGATGGTACTTTATTACGCCTATGGGATAGAAGCAGGCGTAACTGTTGATACCCATGTCAAACGCCTAAGTCAGCGCTTGGGCTGGACTCAACAAATTGATTTGGAGCGAATTGAGCAAGAACTCATGAAACTTTTACCGCAAAAAGAATGGGGCAATTGTTTTGTCAGCCTCACCTATCACGGGCGCTCAGTTTGTCAGGCGAAAAAACCAGCTTGTTCACGCTGCATTGTTGCTGATTTATGCCCTAGCGCTCAGTAATTCGTCAAAAGTTCAATTACCCATTTTTATATAGCATGATATCAGATATTGACCATTTGATTGCCCAAATCTATACTGAGGCAAAACGTGATTCTTTTCCTATCGATGAACCCGTTTATCTTGAAGCCGGGTTAGACCCCAAAATTCCCATTCTGTATGGAGGCAACTTAGAAAGTCAATTGTGTTTTTTTGCTCGTGATTTGGGAAAAGATGAAGTTTTTGCCAAGCAACCGCTTTATGGCGCAGCAGGTAGGCTTGTCCGTCAAGGATTATATCGTGCTATTTATGGGAAAGAGCCAGAAAATAAGGAAGATTTAGGAGCCGTTCTCGAACACGTTATTTTTACGAACACAGTCCCCTACAAACCCCCCGGT
>JBFLZA010000318.1:0-10050 GCA_040756535.1 Cyanobacteriota bacterium | reverse complement strand
TGGATTTTCAAGTATAAATCCGTTTTCAGTTTGTTGCCCAAGTGTGGCTGCGATCGCGCCCACCCAAGAAGGATAATTTTCCTGGGCATCAGTGAGCTTCTTCCAAACTTTGGGCTTTACCGTGGCGGTCATGATGCGACCGTCGCAGTCAACTTGAAATTGAATCCAATTATTTTCTACAGTTTTGAACTGAGGTAGTTCATTAATTTTTACGACAACTTCGAGTTTTCCTTGAATCATGGTTTTCGGTAGTAGGGTGAGTGGGTGCGTAGTTTACCGCCGCAAGCGATCGCTTACTTCTTCCTGTGATTTGATATCGCCAAGCAAATTAGTGGAGTAAATGTCAACTCCACATTTGATAAATTGAGACATCCACTTTTGCTGCACTTGCTCTGAGCAATGTGCCATTGCATCCGCCCAAGTCGGGGCGCGGTTGTACTGAGCTTCAAACCAAAAATGATAATAGAGTGTTTGGGCATTGTGCGGCTCTGTTGGGGGATGGTTGAAAGCACAGCACTGGCATTTGTCTTTAGATGGTGGTAATAGTTGCATTTACGCCTCCGGTTTGGGCTTGCGTTCAAAAACTTGAATATTGGGATTGTCTAGGATAAATCCGTTTTCGGTTTGCTCGCCTAAAGTGCCCGCGTTAGCGAAGCTCGCCGTAGGCATCGCTTAAGTTCTCACAAAAGATGAGAACCCCGATGTATCAAACGGTTCTAGTTGAAGTTCAATTTTTCGTTGGGTAGATTCGTCTGTTTCTAGCCAAACTTTGTTCTCGTCTTTCAACTGATTAATATCAATTGAACCGTCATTTTCTTGTGCAAATAGCCAATACTCGTTAGCTTCAAGCGCTTCTCTACGGCATCCTTGTTGTGGATACACTAAATGGCAATGGTTAGAGCTAACGTAGCGAATACACCCATTTTTGGAAGAATAAGGGCATCTAATTTCGTTGCAGATGTTGTACATGGGTTTTGGTGGTGGGGGATGAGGGGCGATCGCTCTACAAATTAAATTTCTTGCGTAGCTCTTGTTGCCACAAATGGTTGCTCAATTGTTCTTCTACTGTCTTTGCTGGTTTATCCAGAACTTTCTGCCAAGTCTTCTTGTGTCGGGCGTTGCCAAGGAAGTAGGCTTCCGCCCAAGCTTCATCTTCGCCGTGTTTGGCGATAGCGAGGCGTTGTAAATCTTTGAGGGTTAGGTTGCTCATGGGGGAGGGGCGATCGCTTGTTATTGTTTTTGAATACTCATGTAATATTCGTCAACCTTCCGTTGCAAATCAAGGTTGAAATCTAGCTCAAGTTTTTCTTCTATGAGCCTTAGCTTGACAATAGAAACCTCCCTTGAAACCCCCTTTTCAATTTTGTAAAGAATACTCGTATCGCTAGTTATATCCCGTAATACCCTTTCTGCACCTATCTTTTTGTGCTTTCTGGTCAACTGAATTGCATTAGCTATCTCATCAGAAATAATGATGCGTGGGCTTATATCTTTCGTTACTTCTTTGCTGGTAACTATCACGGTTTTACCGTTCAGCAATGGTTTAAAATGCTCAATACTTAATTGCTCTATTTGCGGTAAGGACGCAGTACCTACCACCTCAAGCCAACTTACAGACAAATTCTGTATTGACCTAATTTCTTTGTATCTGTGGTGATTCGCCCATCTAGCGTTTAAATTCGTTGTTCTTCCTATATACATCGCTTGAAAGTCTGGATTGACCACAAAATAAACGCAAGCGATGTGAGGAAGGCTGCTTTTCTTTTTTAAGGGTATTGACGGCAAACTCAGAAGATTAATTTGCCTTACAGCATCTTGAATCGCCTGATTGTCAATCATGAGTTTTCTCTACCAGTTCTGCAAGGTTTGCACCAATTTCTCTTTTGTGTAGAAGTAAATCTTGAATCTTTGCATCAGGGTAAACGTTCAAAATCGCGTCTAATACGTCCCCAGACGGAATGCTCTGAGGATTTTTATAAAGCCTGTACCCCGTGTTATTTGGTAGCCCAGTGTCCTTGCAGAACTGGTAAACCGTCATTCCCCGGCGGTCAATAAATTCCTTTAGCGTGTTGTACATAGTCATCCTTCAATGTTACACGCTTTTATTATAGCATCTTTTGTGTAATACACTTGACTATTACACATCAGTCTACTATATTAGATATATCAAAGGGCGATCGCTCCAACCCGCAAAAGTAAAAGCGATCGCCCCTCAAACACCCCAAAGGGCATTATGACAAATCAAGTTTACACCCGTCCGCAGCTAGAAAGCAAAAAACTTGCTGACCTCAAAGCGATCGCTTCTCAACTCTCCGCTACCCCAGCCGGTGACAAGCGCGTTGCCGCTAATTGGGTAGAGGCGATCCTAGAAGCTCAACCCAAGTCAGTTAAGTCACCCAAACCACTGCTAGAAGTGAACGGCAATGACTGCACGGTTAACGGCGAAGTTATCGCCACCATTACCAGTGATGACGATTTAACCCAACCTTGGATTGTGAAGATCAACAATATCGAAGTTCACCGCGCTGCTACCTGGGCAAAGTGCCACAACTTCGTGAGGTGGCATTACAAGCAGGGGACACTACCTAGCCCCCAAGACGTACCGCAGCCCACCACGCTAGCAACGGTTGGAGACTCGCACTTCATAGGCTCAACCCTCCTACGCTGCGTTGAAGTTGGCGGCGAGTATGCCGTAGTTTGGCGCGTATACGGCGAGGGACTTTTTGACAAAATACAAATGAGGTGGGACTGCTTTTGGCAAGTTAACGGCGAGGGATTGTACCTTACACCTCAAGAAGCAGTTGCAAGTTTGAAAAAAGCCGCCCAAGGAGGCGACCTCTTGCGCCAACTAGCAAGAACTAGTTGACATTGAGCAACTTACCGGGCACTACATAGGCAAGGGTAGTGCAAGTATAACAAGTTTCAGACGCCTGCACCCGCAGGTGATTACCTCAAATATTTAAAAGCGATCGCTATCCATCAGCGAAATGTACCAGCGATCGCCCCGTCCACCCCATACGAAAGTGAACACCATGAAGTATACATCTGTTGCAGCGATCGCGTACACCTCCGTTATTGTTTCGTTAGTTAATCTTGCTAGCCCAGTAGTATCTGAACCAACTCATAGAGGCAGTTGCAGAGATCATAGGGTTGAGAACTGCTTAGTGGTTGATGGGTATGTCCCGCCCAATCACGGCGGGCCGGATTCGTCTCGTAATGGTACTGGAACCCGTGCGGTAGATTGCAAGCATCGCGGGCATGACCGCCGCGATTGCCAAAAGCAAGTTAACTTCTACGCGGTATATAGCGCTCCAGCGGCTAAAGATTGCAAACATCGCGGACATGACCGCCGCGATTGCCAAAACCCCGCTCAAGCTCAAGTAGTCTAAGAATAGTTCACACTAAAAAGGGGGCAATCATGCCCCCACCAAAATGCAAACAATAGCTAGACATCCCCTCAACTTCTACGAATCACCCTCTTGGTTTGTTACCGAAATGTTACGCTACGTGAATCTATCCGGCGTAATTGGTGAACCTTGCACGGGACATGGCGCGATCGCATCTCTCCTTCAACACTGCCCCAGCGTCAAAGTCTGGACTAACGACATCGACCCCGGTAAACCGGCAGATTTCCATTACGATGCAACACTAGCTAAATCGTGGGGGAAATTACCAGAGTGCGACTGGGTTGTCACTAACCCCCCGTACTCAGACCTTGCCGCGCCAATTATCGTCAACGCGCACAAGAAAGCGCGTGTAGGTGTTGTAGCGTTCCTACTGACAAGTTTTTTAGAGCCATGTAGCGATCGCTCTTTGTTCCTTGAAAATTACCCGCCGTCGCTAGTGTTAATTTATCCCCGGTTCTGCTTTCGCAAGAACAAAGCGGGTAGCCGTTGGTCAACAGACAATGGAACAATATCGTGTTTTGTCTGGGATAAGCGCACCACAGAGCAGCGCGTCATTGTTCGCCCTGCGGATAAGATTATTGGGTTTTATAAGAACCCAGATAGAGCAATAAACTTTGAGTCAGTTTTAGATATTCTCCAATCAATTGTTAAGCGTGAAAATGGAAATTAAACTAGGACTTTGCAAATTACCTGAACCTATTTATCTCTACGTAAGAAACGGCGAGGAGGGAGGGAATAGCTACTGCTGGTATTATCACAACCCAGACACAAAGGTGAATACCCCAGAGACTTCTGACGGGCTGTGCGGCCACTTATCGGAGCTACGGATAACTGCGAAGGAGTACAAAGGTAAAGAGAATATCAAGCTTGATATTGTGATTTCAGCGGGCGAAACCTATGTTATTAGAAGTGGTATTGAAACCAATTTCAGCAAAAGCTTTCTACTAGCGATCGCACTGATAGAAGACTTGTCGAAACCATTAATTATTGGTTGCTCTGCTGGCAAAGAAAACGTCGTATTCTGCAATGTTTACGACGCGGCAACCAAGGCTAGAGTGAAGGCTGAGTGGAACGCCAGCGCAGACTGGGCAAGCATTATTGATAGTGTGCAGTCAAAGTTAAGCGGCCGGACACTGGTGAAGCCTCAAACCTCTAGAATTAATCGGGATTCCTTGAAAGACCAAAGCGATCAGATGATTAAGTACTTGGGCTGGAGCGAGTCACAAGGGAAAGAGTACCTACAAAAAAACTACGGCAAAGGCGGGCGATCGCTTCTCACTGATGCAGAGTTATTGGATTTTGTAGGGAAGTTGCAAATAATGAGCATACCCTCATGAAAGTACTTGATATCTGCTCTGGTATTGGTGGTTTCACTCTAGGACACATGATTAGCGGCGGATTTGAAACCGTCGCTTTTTGTGAAATTAATGAATACTGCCAGCAAGTTTTATCTCTGCGATTCCCAAGTATACCGATAATCCCAGATATTCATGACATTACAACTGAGTCTATTTCCCGATTGGGAGTTGGAGCGATCGACGGAATTATCGGCGGGCCGCCTTGCCAGCCATTCAGTACCTCCGGGCGTCAACTCGCGTCAAAAGACGATCGCAACCTCTGGCCCGAAGTTACCAGAATTATTCGCTGTCTTCAACCCCAATGGATATGCCTTGAAAACGTCCCCAACCTCCTTACAGTTGAATCTGGGGATTACTTTAGACAAATACTCTGGGAGTTTTCCCAGATGGGGTTTGATGTGCAATGGGGAATGTTATCGGCTGCCTCCGTTGGAGCAGTCCACTTTAGGGAAAGAATCTGGATTACTGCGATTGCCAACTCCCAAGGCTCAAGATGGCGCTCACCCCGGCGTGGTATCCCTCAAGAAAAAACAAACTCGACACTTGTCAGCAGTTGTAATGCTAGCAACCCCACAAGCACGGGATTGGAAGGGGAACAGCGGAAAGGGCTTTGTAGAACGTGGGGGAAATCAGAATTTACCAACTCAACTGAACGCAGGGCGATCGCTCAACCCGCGGCTAGTGGAAGCCATGATGGGCTTCCCTGCCGGTTGGACAGATGTCTGCTTACCCACTCAAAACTTACAGATTGGCTTGCCGCAGCCACAGTCCCCAGCTTCACTCGGTTCAGTGCTGAAGAGGTTGGAAGTCTTGCGGCAGAAGACCAAGCAGAATACAAGCAACTCTTGAAGGAATATCAGGCAATTAGGCGGCAGCATAGAGAGGAAATTACTGCGATCGGTAACGCGATCGTGCCTCAGTGCGCTGCCAAGATTTTTGACAGATTAAAATTTATTCTGGGATGCTAGGCGCAAAGTTCACCGCCTATAAACCTTTTTTTGTTTTGGCGGCGCGGCGGGAAGCCAATTAGATGTAGCGCAAATAATCGCGTAAAATTTTTGAAATTGAAAAGGTGCTTTCACCGTGAAACCTTACAAGCTCCCTAGAGGTTACCTGGACTTCTCAAGCTTTAGTAAACATTCGGACTTGGCGCAGATGGTAAGACCTAAGCCAATTGATATTCTAGGTATGCCAGACGTACCCCGTAACTTATCGCATATTTACGGCGTGTGGTCGCAGGGATATCCCCTTTATTGCGTTAGACCTAACTTACTTGAGCAGATTTTAGAAACCGATGTTGGCGAAAATTTAGCGTTATTCGCTGACATTAATTTAGCAATCCCTTCTTATATTTTGTTCCTCCCCCAATATCAAATTAAATCCCCTTTTGGCAAGGGCTATATTGATTATTTGGTTGTTCATCATGAGGAGTTAGAGTTACCAGAACACAAATATGCGATCGCTTGGGGTGGCGTTGATTCCAGCGAAGGATTGTTCTTGGCATACAAGCGAATTCGCAGGGATGGGACACTACAGCGATCTCACTTGGGAGATGGAAGCGAAGAACAAAAACAGCAATCCTTGTTAATCAGAAATATCGTATTGCAGTCAATTTTATTGTTGCAATATTACCCAGAGATTGAAGATCAAATCACCGTTACGCCTGGGAAAGAAAAGGGGTTCAGCAAGCCAAAAGCAGAGTCAGAATTCCTGCTACCTCGTTGGTTGGGCAAAGAGTCAACATCGTCAACAAGCTCAAGCACTGGTAAAAAGGGAGCGTCCAAAGCTACGCATTTTCGGCGGGGACATTGGAGGGCACAATCCTGCGGGAAGGGAAGAACTGAAACTAGGATTACGTGGGTGCGTCCTGCATGGGTCGCCGCTAATAGTTAAAACCATGCTGGAGTACCCCTCTTCCATCGCCCCGTATAATCAGCTAGCCTCATGCTATGCTTTAGGTGTCAAGCAGAATTAAGGCAGATGGCAAAGAAAACAAAGAAGACAATCAATGTAAGGGTTGAGCAGGGAACACCCGACTGGTGGAACCAAGAAGCGGCGAGAAACGGTTATCTGTATGGCGACGGCGGCAATCCGGGGAAGTTCCTAGATGCGATCGCAATTGGTGAGTATGTGGTGGTCAAGCGAGAAATATGGGAAAAGATATTTTCTAAAACTGCTTGACAGTATTATAGATTTAGCGGATGATTAAGGTAAGAAAACGAAGAAAACAAAATATATGTTATTTGCATTTAACGTTTTAGGCGAATTAGAATCTCGCATCATTGAGGCAGATTCTCAGGAAGAAGCCGAGGAAAAAGCTGATAAAGTTCAGCAAGGGGTTCCGGTCAGAGAAGCAAGACCGGAAGATATGCCACAAGAAGATGACATCAATTAATCGCATCTTTGCCTATAACCCAGAATCAGGTAAATCTAATGAATAATCCAACTTACATATACAACGACAATGATGTGCTTTCGTTTAATGGCAATAACCTTGCAACAAAAGAACAATACGAATTAGCTGACCGTTGCGTTGGCTCTATCTTTGAGGCTTTAGAACCAGGGGAAACTGTCAAGCTAGTTGACGGTGATTTTATTCTTGATGATGACTTGGATTTAAGAAAGGATGCAAAATCTTAGCTAGCTTATGAAACCTTAAAGTAATAACACTCAAAAAAATAGTTAGTATCATTTTCTGATACTAACTTTTATTCACTCCTTGACAAACCGACTTATATAATTTCAGCATATACAACTAAATCCCCAGGCATAACACCTGGGGATTTTTTTATAGGCTAACGCCTAGAATGATTTACTTTTGAAATCCCAAAAGATGCGGGTATTCCACATTAACTAATCGCATCTCCTGTTTAACTTCAATCCACTTTGCTGGTGTGTTTGGGAGCAATGCAAAATTCTTATTTACAGCATCAACAAACAGAGGATCAACGCCAACAAGATTGCCCACACCTGCGCCTTTAAAAACACCATTGTAGGCAAGATTATTGTTAAATGAAATATTACTAGAATTAGCCATTGCAGTAGCTGCTTGACCGTTTTTAGCATAGAAGATATTGCGATCGCATCTAACATTTTTTGCGCTATTTAAAAATATTTCTCCGTTGGGGAGAACTTGTGAGTTTTGATAAGTTGTATTATTTACAATCTCTACAGGGTTTTGTCCTTTAAAAATTTGAATGCCCGCGCCGCCGTTATTGTAAGTTAAATTATTGCTAATTAACGCCTTACCTTGATAGGCAACACCATCAAGATAAGAAGTATCAAGCATAATCCCGTGCCCTTCCGTGACCTCCCCGGCAGTTTTCCAAGGGACTAAGGACTTGTTATCGAATACTGTATTACCCTTGACAACAATTTTGTAATCCTGGCTAGCGTCAGAATTCCAAGACTCAAGAAAGGTAATCCCTTGAGTGCCGTAAGGGGAGTACCAAGAATTTCCCGATACAATATTGTTCTCTACTGTAATGTAATCAGCTTGTGTCGCTGCAATCCCGCCGCCAGGGAAGTTGCTAACAATATTATTTTCAATAATAATATGGTGCGATCGCCTCTGACTTCCAGCGGGTAATTGTCCCTCTTTGGCGAAATTAATTGAAATCCCATTCCCAGAAGTTGCGGGATTTCCCAGGTTATCTTTTTGTGAGAGCGCGTATTCTAGCGTAATTTCATCCCGGGCCCCAGCAAGTGTCAGCCCGTCAATTACTATATAAGATGAGGCGTTAATTGCGATCGCACCCCAATTGTTTTTGTGCGCCTCTAAAATAGGTTTGTGCCCAGGATATGCAGCAAATGTGATCGGTGCGATCGCGCTGCCGTGCTTATTGAGGATTGTTAAAATGATCGCGTATCTGCCTGTGTAAATACCGTTCATTAGGTAAACGGTATCACCCGCTTGCACCAAGCCCGCCGCCCTTTGCGGATTACGGAACGCGGTCGCTTCAGTTAGTCCGTCGTTTATGTCTAAACCTGTTCCAGAGACGTAATAAATTTTAGCCATTTTAAATAAAAATTCCTAACTGGGCATCCCCAGTAATTGCTGGACTATTAGACTTCAAGTTAAAATTGCCACCACCTGCATTTACAAACAGCGGGTCAAGCCCGGTGATGTTATCGGTGGTTTCCTTGCCGTAAGAGCCGTTGTAGAGGAGATTGCCCTCAATCTCAAATCCGGTAGAATTTGGAGCAGAAATTACCGATAGCTTCCCTTTACCAAAGAGAATATTTTCCTGAACGTTCGCGTCATCTGAATTGTTAATAAAAACTTCTGGGAGCGGCAACACTTGGGAATTTTGGTAGGTTGTGTTGTGCAAAATATCTACTGGCCCGTCTGCTCTAAATATCTGAATACCAGAGCCACCATTTTTGTAAACTAAATTATCCTCAATTAGAATCTTCCCGTCATACAAATCATTACCAATATAGGCACGGTCAACCATTATCCCGTGTCCCTCCGTTATCTTTCCCTCCCGCGAACCAATCCAAGGAACTAGTTGCTTATTGTTAAATACAGTATTGTTCTTAACAACTATTTTGTTACTCGTAGTATTGCCATCTGAATCCCACAAGTGTAAAAAAGAAATTCCTTGAGTGCCGAACGGTGAGTACCAAGCATTTCCCGAAACAGTGTTATTTTCTACATTAATATAATCAGCCTCAATCGCTGCAATACCGCCGCCGGGAAAGTTTGAAACTATATTTTTATCAATAGTAATATGATGTGATCTATCCTTGCCCGCGCTCGTGCTGCGGTAAGTGATATTGATTCCATTACCACTTGTTGCGGGATTATTTAAATTAGTTTTTTCGCTCAATGCTTGGGATAAAGTGATTTTATCTCTTGCCCCTTTGAGCGTTAAGCCTTCGATTTCAATATAAGAAGAACCCGTAATTGCGATCGCATTCCAGTTGTGCGAACCTGCTTGAAGTACAGGTTTATGCCCATCCATTGCCTTAAAAATAATTGGCGCATCTGCTCGCCCGTCTTTATCATTAAGGCTAAGAATATTTGGATATTTATTAGTATAAGTACCATTCATCACCAAAACAGTATCACCAGCTTTAACTAAATCACCAGCCCTTTGTAAGGTGCGAAAAGCAGCACCTTGACTCAACCCGGCGCTCTTATCATTGCCCGTGCCGGATACATAGTATGTAGCCATATTTTTATTGTTAGATAATTTTAAATAAGTCGGAAGTCGGAAGTCGGAAGTCGGAATTAATGAAAAAGTTGCTGCGCAACTTGCAATTAGCTGGTGACTTGTAAA
>JBFLZA010000317.1:0-10070 GCA_040756535.1 Cyanobacteriota bacterium | reverse complement strand
CGGACGCGGGTAAGACAACGCTGACCGAAAAACTCCTGCTCTACGGAGGTGCCATTCACGAAGCCGGTGCAGTCAAGGCACGCCGATCACAGCGCAAGGCAACCTCTGACTGGATGGAAATGGAGCAACAACGGGGAATTTCGATTACCTCGACCGTGTTGCAGTTTGAATATCACGGCTGTCAGATCAATTTACTGGACACTCCTGGTCACCAAGATTTTAGTGAAGATACTTACCGGACACTAGCGGCAGCAGATAACGCGGTCATGTTGATTGATGCCGCTAAAGGTTTGGAACCGCAAACCCGGAAGTTATTTGAAGTGTGCCGGATGCGGAGTCTGCCGATTTTCACCTTTGTCAACAAACTCGACCGTCCGGGACGCGAACCCTTGGAACTCTTAGATGAGATCGAGCAGGAACTGGGGTTGCAAACCTATGCAGTAAACTGGCCTATAGGTATGGGCGAGCGCTTCAAGGGTGTCTTTGACCGACGCAGTCGGAAAATTCACCTCTTTGAGCGCAGTGCCCACGGTTCAAAAGAGGCGAAAGAGACAATCATCGATTTGAGTAATCCCCAGATCGAAGAGGTGTTGGAGCAAGACCTCTACTACCAGCTCAAAGAAGAATTAGAACTCATTGAGGGTATTGGGCCCGACTTGGATTTAGAACGGGTTCATTCTGGACAAATGACACCCGTGTTCTTCGGTAGTGCCATGACCAACTTTGGGGTTCAGCTATTTTTGGATTCCTTTTTGGACTACGCCCTCAAGCCAGAGGGTCGCAACTCTACAGAAGGCACAATGGCCCCAACTTACCCAGAGTTTACGGGTTTTGTGTTTAAGTTACAAGCGAACATGGACCCGAAGCACCGGGACAGGGTGGCGTTTGTGCGGGTATGTACGGGTAAGTTTGAGAAAGACATGACCGTGAACCATGCTCGAACCGGTAAAATTGTGCGGTTATCCAGACCGCAAAAACTGTTTGCCCAAGACCGGGAATCGATTGATGTGGCCTATCCGGGAGATGTGATTGGTCTAAATAATCCAGGGGTATTTGCGATCGGCGATACCATCTACAACGGCAAAAAGTTAGAGTACGAAGGGATTCCCTGCTTTTCCCCAGAACTGTTTGCATATTTGAGAAATCCCAACCCCTCTAAGTTCAAGCAATTCCACAAGGGCGTTACCGAGTTGCGGGAAGAAGGGGCGGTGCAAATTATGTACTCGGTCGATGAGGCCAAGCGCGACCCCATTTTGGCAGCTGTGGGGCAGTTGCAATTTGAGGTGGTACAGTTCCGCTTACAAAACGAGTACGGTGTCGAAACTCGATTGGACCCTTTACCCTACAGTGTTGCCCGTTGGGTAGCTGGAGGTTGGGAAGCGTTGGATAAGGTAGGGCGTTTGTTCAATACCTCTGTTGTTAAAGACAATTGGGGACGCCCGGTGCTGTTGTTTAAGAACGAGTGGAATTTGCATCAGGTGATGGGAGACCATCCGGAATTGAAGTTAAATGTTTCAGCGCCAGTGGTTGCTGGACAAGAACCCGTATCCTTGTAGGGCGCTATCACTCGCTTACCTGTACCAAAACGCGATCGCTTTTCATAAATTACACCAAAATTCCCCACAAACTCCTCTCATGATTTGAGTTCTGTGGGGGATTATTTTTCTATAGATAGAGGATAAATTTGTGAAATTTTATACCATTTCTCAATAAAGTTGGAAACTGCTGTAATTCCCGTTTTCCCTTTTACCTTTCCCCCTTCCCCCTTCCCCTTTCCCTTTCCCCTTTCCTCACAAGGGTGCAAATTGTAAGCACGATAGCTTAGTATGACCCAAGCAGGATGACATAAGGGATGCCGATGAATAGGGAGAGATCAATTAAAAAAAAACGTAAAAGGTTTAGTCTCAAACTCACTCACGGGTGCTAACTTGTTTGAAGCTATCCCTAGCTGATTTTTGTTAACCTTCTTACAACTCCTTCAAACTATGATTGAAGAAAAAAATGGAGGAGGGTCAATCTTTGAACAAAGTAGCTCAGAAATTCTTTTTGAAGAACTTCCTCCAGAGACAAAACAATGGGCTGAAAGTTTACCTTGGGATCAACGTCGCCATCTTTTGTTGTTGTGTCATCTCATCTGCGTATCTCCTCCGGAGGTACAAGCTGAGTTTTTAGATAATTATACAGCCGATGGTTTAGTTTCCAGAAAACTTCAGGGCGGCAATACCGAGTATAGAGTCAAGGAACAGCTCAAAAGTTTCGCTATTAAAGTAAAACTAAATGAAGCGTTATTCCGGCGTTATATCAAACAATTTTATATCCATTCTGCTCAAGATGTCCGCCATCAACCGGAGCTTTATTTTAAATTAGTTTTTAAATTAGTTCTTAGTACAGAAGAACGAAATAATATTTTAAACTATATTTTGGGATTTGAAGTAATTAAACTCATGTTTCAAATGAGTTGGCTACAACATGAACGGTTCTATCAACTTCAAAAAAATCAAGAGTTTTTTATTAATACCTATATTAAGCCCATTCAAAATGCTCATACTATTAACGGTATAGTTATACCAGAATCCAGACGAGAATTTTTTGCTAAACGCGATTTTTACGTCAAAAAACCTAAAATTAAATATAAAAGACTAATTGAACTGGTAATGGCAACATTTTCAACGGATATCGTCATAAATTTAGGGTTCTCAATTATTCGCGATACCAATTTCATAGTCTTTGACTATGAATATATTTTTCAGCCTGAACCCGACGGAATTTTTTTAGATTAAAACTATAAATCTGTTAGGTGGCCCAAATCAAATTGGCTCCTTTCAAATTTGCCTTATCCAAATTAGCCCAACTTAGTTTTGCCCAACTCAGATTAGCATCACTCAAGTTAGTTTTAGTGAGGTTAGCTTGAGCCAAATTAGCCCAACTTAAGTTGGCGGAACTCAAGTTGGTTTCACTTAGGTTAGCTCCCCTCAAATCTGCCCCTCTTAAGTCTATACCTCTCAGGTCTGCTTTACTTAAGTCGGCTCCACTTAGGTCTACCCTAATAAAATTTCTTTCTCCTGTTGCATAGCGTTCTAGAAGTTCAGCAACATCCATCATGAATTCCTCAATAATAAATGGATAATATCCTCATCAGTTATGCCTCAAAGCATGAACCTAGAGAAATAAATTATTGGCAAGCTAAAAGACCCCTTAAAAAGTCAATTAGAAGTAAAACTAAAGGCTTGAAGCTGTAAGTTGCTCTTAAGAACTTACTTTAGATTCATCGGCTGATCATTGCGTATATACGAAGTTGTAACCTATACCAGCAAGAACTCTGTCTTGAGATATAAAAAATCTCTAACTTAAAGGGGTTTATAGGGCAACGCCTGTACTCCTTTTGCCATAAGCTAATACAGGCGCATTCGCCGCAAACTGTCTTGTACCATCATGCAAAACAAACAGCCAAATATCAGCATTAGCTCTCCCCCTATCGGTTGGGCTGACGTTGCCACCTTGGCGCTAGGGTTCATCACCTTGACATTTGGCTTAGGCGGGTATGGATTGTATGAACCCCACGAAGGTCACTTCGGTGGTGTTGCCCGTGAGATATTGCTGCGCGGAGATTGGATTACACCGACTTTAAACGGCGCACCTTACCTCAATAAGCCACCACTTCTGTATTGGCTAACCGCATCCAGTACAGCGTTGTTTGGTTTCACCGAATACGCAGCGCGTTTACCACTCGCCCTTGTAGGTTGGGTGGGAGCAGTAATCGCGTGGAAATGGGCACGAGAGCTCTGGAACTCAGCAGCGGGTCGGGCAGCCGCTTTGATGCTGTGCGTTGCTTGTGGGTGGTTCATGTTTACCCTCCAAATCCTTATTGACGTGCTGCTTTCAACACTATTGTTGGCAGTTTATTTCTGTCTATGGAAAGTGATGTGGAAGGGAGGCTGGGTCTATCTATACGCCTTATACATCCTTTTAGGGTTGTGTGTACTCACCAAAGGGCCTTTCGCACTGGTGTTTCCCTTGATTGGCTGCTTAGCTGTTGCCTCTCAACGGCGAAGTTTGGCAATTTTTCAGCAATTACGCCTTGCTTTGGGAGCAGTCATAACATTGCTCGTAACCTTACCGTGGGTAGTCGCAGTAGAAAAAGCTAACCCAGGTTTCCTTAACTACTTTCTGCTCAACGAAAATCTCAAGCGTATTGCTGATGTGCGCTGGCCTCCAGATTACGAAGTATCGAAAGTGAGTGCATTAGGTTATGTGGCAGTCACCGCGATTTGGTGCCTGCCTTGGAGCTTAGTATTGCCGCAAACTCTACATTCCGCTTGGAAGGACTGGAAACAGGGCGAGAACGTGCGACCAAAACCAATTGGGGGAGATGACGGAACAGACGAGCATGAGAAAGTTTCAAATCCCAAATCCGAAGGCGTTTTGCTCTTGGTTATCGGCACAGCTCTCCCTGTCCTGCTGTTTCTGCCGCTTTCTTCTCGTTTAGTGTACTACAGCGTTCCGGCGATCGCGCCCTTTACCCTCTTGTGTGCCGGTTGGTGGTCGCGTTGCCAAGACAAGTCGCAACGAAAAGGACGCATTGCCACAGGCTTCAGCTTCTGTGTAATGGGATTGGGAATGTGTAGTGCCAGCATTTGGGCACCGAGTGTAATCAAAGGTTTACCAGAGTTAGCCAATGCTCCGGATATGAGTTTGATTGTAAGAGCGATCGCACTTTTTATCGGTAGTGGTTGCCTCCTGGGTGGCATCTGGATGCTACTCCTGCGTCCCAATCTGGCATTAATGGCCATTTTTATCGGCTTTGTCAGTGCCTACGTTACGATTACTCATGGTTTTGCCCTTTTTCAAGACTTTCGTTCTTCCAAAACCCTCATCGAAGCTGCTAACCCCCGCTTAGGACTAACAGCCTTATGGACATTTGAAGGCTCACGGGAGCTAGGAGCAGCTGGTGCGATGAGCTATTACTTAGATCCACAAGGTAACCATAACCTTTCACAGGAGCAGGGGAGAGTCCCCAATAACAGCACACCGGAACACACAGAGGCGGGGACGCATAGAGGGAATGAACAGGAGAATCAACGTACTCTTCCTCCCGGATGGGCGCACGGCAAGCGAAATACTGCCTATCGTATAGTCTTAGTTCTCACTGACGGCGGCCCTAATCGCCACCCTCCAAGTTTTCCTGGTTCCCAACCAAGGTACGCCATTACAAAGCAAGAACTTCAGGAGTATTGGGACAGTACCCGTCCAGTCGTCTTTGTAACCGACTTCATGCGTAAGCCAGATTCGCTGCGAAGCCCGAATGAACCTCCCGATCCTCCAGACCTCAACTTACCCCATCATTCAGGTCAACCCTTGCTCGTGGTTGGGCCTAGGAAGCTTTATGGTAATCCTGCTGCCCGCGCACTTTGGTTCAAATAGCTGTAGAGACAATTAACAATTCGTAGTTCGTAATTCGTAATTGATATATGGATGAGAGCTTACGCCGCTCTAGCCGAAGAACGCTATAAGTTGCCCACCTATCCCGTACTGATTAACATCCTGCCGCCTTCCGCATTAGTTGTCATCTCCAACCGCTACGAATCTCAGTTCAGAGACTTAGTTGCCCGTCAAGAATCTCCTTGGTATCAAGAAATTTTGCAGCAAGGATTAGAGCAGGGATTGCGGCAAGGACTGCTGTTAGGAATTGCGCTAGGTTTAGAGTTGAAATTCGGTAATGAAGGGTTACAACTCATGCCAGAAATTCGCGAGGTTGAAAATGTAGAAGTACTAGAAGCAATTCAGGAAGCCATTAAGACAGTTCAGACTCTCGACGACCTGTGTCAAATCTACAGAACGACTTAAGTACTCCACCCATCCGGCAGGGAGTTATAATTGACTTGCACAAAAAAAAATGATATAGCAACTTTAGCGCAATTCCCCTTCCTTAAACAATGAAGGGAATATTAACAAATTGTTGATAGAAAATTGCGGCGACAAGGGTATGTTAAGGAACAGACGTACTCTCACAGAGCCTTATATAGTTGGGTGAGAACCTAGCAAGAGGTAATGTTGATGTATCTGGAGAGGCAACTCCTCCCCAGGCCTAGAAGCTTGGGGCATACTTGCCGGAATTTGGTGGAAGAAGACTATGGCCTCTGTTCCCAATCCTTCGCTTGATGCTGGTCTACGTGCCTTAAAGCAAGGCAATTACTTAGATGCGATCGCTCACCTTAGGGAGGTTTGCGAGACGGAGTTAGATGAAACGATTGTTACCCGCGCTTCACAGGGACTCGTAACGGCTTACCAAAGAAGCGGAGACACCGAAAATGCGATCGCTGTATGCCGAAACCTAACTCACCATCCTGACTCCAAAGTTCGGGCCTGGGCAGATAGCGCTCTGTTCAGCTTAAACGCCGAGCCTGCAACCCCTGCCAAAAGTTCATCCGCATCAGATTCTACGGGATTTGTCCCCATTGATGGCTCCTCTTCTGCCTCAGACTCCACAGGATTTGTCCCCTTAGACTCAACCCCGCCCCAACCTCAAACACCTCCACGAGGAACAGCCTCTAATATCAAACAGCGTTTGGCAAGTTCTACCCAGCGCCTGTTGTCTAACACCAAAATTCAGGAGGGGCAAAGGAGTACTGCATCAACAACAGGCAAAGCTTTAGAAGATGCTCAAATTAATTCAGAGTCACTAACAGATCATCCTTCCCTCCATCCCGTTAGCTACACCCCTCCCTCCTCTCCTGTCCCCTCACTGTTCACCCCACGTCCCAGATGGCGTAACAGTGGGCGTGCCCAAAACTGGAGTCCTCTCAAATCGGTTAAATTGATACGCCTGTGGCTGGGAGAAATCGTCACAGCGATCGCACTATTTTGGGTACTGCACTTCTCCTTAGGTGTCATGTTGCAGGCAACAAACACCCTGTTGGTGCAGTTGCCCTTGTTTCAACCCATCCAACTCTTCTACCGCGACCCCACTCAAGCGATCGCTATTATCCTGGCAATCTTGCTGATTGGATCTCCCTGGTTAATCGATGCCTTACTAAAATACTTTCACGGTCTTCAGAAATTCCCCCTAACTCAACTCGCTTCCCGCAATCCAGAAGCAGCAAAGGTAGTGCAACAGTTTTGCCGTCAGCGGAAGATTTCTGTACCCAACTTGGGGATTTTACCAACCAATGCTCCTGTAGCACTCACCTATGGTAATCTTCCCCGAACGGCGAGAATTGTTGTCAGTGAAGGATTGTTAGCACAACTAGCCGATGACGAAATAGCAACCATCTACGCCGAACAGTTAGGGCATATTGTCCACTGGGATTTTGTCCTGATGTCTTTGGGTGTCCTCATTACCCAAATTCCTTACACCATCTATTGGCAAGTCGCTCAGTGGGGAGAGCAGATACCGGAATTTATAGAACGCAAATTGCCCTCCTATCGGCGATTGCTACCGCCCATCATCAGGGCGATTGCCGGAGTCGTTGCCTCCATCAGTTACGGCTTTTACTGGGTATTCCGCCTGCCTCTTCTCTGGTTTTCCAGAGCGAGGGTTTACTATAGCGATCGCGTTGCTGCACAAACAACTGGTAATCCCAATGGCATGACTCGCGCCTTACTCAAAATTGCTTTGGGAATTGCCGAAGAAATCCAGCACGACCAAAAAACTAGTGGACTGTTGGAAAGCTTTGATTTAATACTGCCAGTAGGATATCGGCAGTCACTCACCTTGGGCAGTTGCTCTCCTCAAATGCCTTTTGAATCCGTCTTACAGTGGGAGTGCACCAACCCTTACCGCGACTGGTTAAATGTTACTGCCTCCCATCCTCTGTTAGGGGAACGAGTAGCAGTGCTTTGTCGCAACGCCCAGTTTTGGAAACTCGATCCAGAGTTGGATTTACCTGCAATCGCTCCCCCAGTTCGCACTAACGCCGCACGGCTATCCAAACTCAGCAATAGTAATAAAGCATTACCAATATTACAAAGCGCCCTCTTTTTCGGATTGCTACTGGGCATTATACTGAGGGCTATTCTGTGGATAGTCGGGCAAATTGGCGATCGCTTAGACATTTGGCAGATTATTTGGATGCACAACGCTAGCCCGTTCCTCGACGCTTGCATCCTGATTGCCTTTAGTCTCAGTATCTTCCTGTGGATTAATCCCTACTTTCCCGATATCAAACCGTCCACTGTCCAATCCGAACCCAACTTAGGAAACGTATTTGCCAACCCATCCACCCTGCCTCCCGATAGTCAACCGGTTCAATTAAGCGGCAAACTTTTAGGGCGTCAGGGATTATTTAACGGGTTGGGACAAGACTTAATCTTGCAAACCTCCACTGGTTTAGTCAGACTCCACTACTCTCCCCATCTCGGCCCATTTGGTAATCTCCTCCCTCAATCAACTCGTCCCAGTAACTTGGTAAACCAACAAGTGACAGTCACAGGTTGGCTTCGTCGGGGTGTAACGCCTTGGATTGATGTTGAAACTCTACGCAGTCAAGGCGGCAAAGTCACACGCGCCTACTATCCCCTCTGGCTTACCATCATTGCCTTTGCTGCGGCCCTTTGGGGAGCTTACTTGATTTGGCAAGCTTAATAACCTCTGCGAAAATTGGAGATGAGAAAAGAGACCACAGATAAACACAGATAAACACGGACTGATTAGGAAAGGGAATACTAAGGGCAAACTGGCAACTAGAAGTATTCCAGTGATTGAAGATTTGAGGGGGTGAGGATTACGTCGGCAAATATCGCTATCCCCAGGTGTATTTCTGCCTCTGGGAACTTTCTGCGCTATCGCTGCTTCAAGCTTGGCTCTTTCAGCCGTGGTGAGATTAAGCTTATCCAGGCTGGTTTTAACCTGCATCCAGAACACTTCTCTCTCTGGCTTAGACCCGGATTTCTCACAAGCCGTTGAAAGGATATTCCTATAGCGGTTGTCCTTCTTTGCGATCTGATTCCTCTGGCAGTGGAATGAATTCTGTTTCATCAGGAACCTGCTCAAACCGTCCCTCTCTCCAATCGTGCTTCGCTTGCTCAATGCGTTCAAGGCGGCTGGAGACGAAATTCCACCACTTATGTCGCTTACCCACAGATTCCCCTCCAACCACAATACAGCGAGCATTGCTATCGCAGGAGATGTCTACCGATGTGCCTGGAGTCAGAATAGCTAACCGATGTTGCTCCACAGAGACACCATTAATTTGCAGCCCTTCAGTCACGCTGTAAACTGCTTGCTCACTGTAATTGCTAGGTAAAGTAAACTGCGCTCCGCCAGACAGTTGCACATCCAAATAAATCATGGGAGAAAACGTTTGTACGGGAGAAGTGCGACCATACGCTTCTCCCGCAATCAGTGTGAATGAAACTCCTGCATCTTCCCAAGTAGGCAGATCGGTTGCCGGATGATGCCGGAACCAGGGGTCTGTTTCCTCGTGTTCGTCAGGAAGTGCTACCCAAGTCTGGATTCCGTGCAGTGTGGCTTCTTGACTCCGCGCCGAGTCAGGTGTCCGTTCTGAGTGAACAATTCCTCGCCCTGCTGTCATCCAGTTTACGGCACCTGGATGAATTTCCTGAACACTGCCCACACTATCGCGATGCAACAAAACTCCCTCAAACAGGTAGGTAACTGTTGCCAGGTTGATATGCGGATGGGGTCTGACATCAACGCCAAAGCCTGGTGGAAACACCGCAGGACCAAGATGATCGAAAAAGATGAACGGACCTACCAGTGTCACAACATCTGAGGGAAGGAGGCGACGGGCTTGAAACCCGCCCAGATCTTGAATGTGTGGCTCAATGATGTGCTCAATGCAATCAGTCATAATGGATGTTTGTTGGGGTGGTCTAGGTAGCAGCGTTAGAGACGATCGCGAATCACAGAAGGGATTGATGCAGGCTGCGTTGCTGCATTGCTCGAACTGTAGAGGATTTTAAGACAGAAACTGACGGCGATACTAGCGATCGCCTTCCTTGAGAATGGCATCTTCGTTGGGTAGATACCGGAATTGATCGCATCTTCAATAAGTCTTCTGCTGCTCATCCACAAAACACCACAGCCATTGCTCTCCTAATTCTGCTGAACT
>JBFLZA010000316.1:0-10070 GCA_040756535.1 Cyanobacteriota bacterium | reverse complement strand
GACCTCAGCAAAAGGACGATTTCTCGCCAGAGCATTTCCAGGTACAAGCGTCTACCGAGTACGAAACGCCTATTGAACACGGCAAGTTTCTCGCTCAAGTCTTGGAAACGGGAGACAGCCTTAAAAATCGGGACAAAAAAATCGCAGTTATTGGAGAACCGGGGGCTGGAAAAACAACCCTGTTACAGGAGATTGCTAAAGAAGTAGAGGGTGCTGGAGGCTTGCCAATTTTTGTCAGGTTGGCAAACTTAGGAGAAAAAGCGTTAAAGGACTATCTACTAGAGGATTGGCTAGAAGAGGCGACTGGGAAGCGACGTATCTCAGATGATATTCAGGATGACTTTGTTCAGCAGTTTAATTTGGATCGGGTGTGGCTGTTGTTAGATGGGGTTGATGAAATCGCAGCAACAGGGAATCTGCTATCTAGCATTGAGAAGCAGTTGAAGGGTTGGGTAGCCGATGCGCGGATTGTGCTGACTTGTCGGTTAAATGTTTGGGATGTTGGCAAAAATGACCTTTATGCTTTCGAGAAGTATCGCATCCAACAGTTGAGTTATCCTGACTTGGTAGGTGATTTTATCCGCCGTTTCTTCTCCAAAGCTGGTGAACCAACGAAAGGAGAGAAGTTAATCGAAAAGCTGGAGCGATCGCAACAGCGAATCAGGGATTTGGTTAAGAATCCCCTACGGCTGACTCTGCTATGTCGAACTTGGAAACGGCGACAGGGAGAGTTGCCACAGACTAAAGCAGAACTCTACAAGCGGTTTGTCGAGACATTTTACGAGTGGAAAGATAAACCTGAGATTGATCAAGAAAAACGTCCACGACTGGAGCAGGCTTTAGGAGAGATGGCAAAAAATGCCATTGATAAAGAGACTACCAAGTTTCGACTGCGAGAATCTTTTGTTCGTCAGGAGCTGGATAAGTTTGATAAATCCTTGTTTGATTTAGCTTGTCGTGTGAGTTGGATCAATAATGTAGGCGTGGCAGCAGAAAATCCAGATGAACCTGTCTACGCTTTCTTCCATCCTACGTTTCAGGAATATTTTGCAGCGCTGGCGATCGATGATTGGGACTTTTTCTTACCCCGCGCCCACGACAACCATAATCCGAAGCCAGTCTCGGAGAGATACCGCATTTTTGAGCCGCAGTGGAAGGAGGTGATTTTGTTGTGGTTAGGGCGAGATGAGGTGGAAGACAAGAAAAAAGAAGCGTTTATCTATGAGCTAGAAACATTTAAGGATAAGTGCGGAGAAGTCTATAGCCTTCGCTCCTACTTTCTTGCAGCAGCAAGCATAACGGAGTTTAAAAGCTATAGCCGTGCTGATGAAATTGTGTCACAAACTATCAGGTGGGGCTTTAGTGAATTTCGACTCATTACCGAAAAAGCCATAGCTGCACTACAAGAAACCGATCCAACGAAGGTAATTAAAGCTCTTAATAAACTATTGATAACTGAACAGAATGTGTTTGTTCATTATCAAGTCGCTTTTTGGTTAGGGCTAAACAACTTAGATAAGTTTATTGCTATTAGTACTCTCATCAAACTAATTGATGAGAGTGATAATATCAGTTTTTCAGTTTTATGTATCCATACCTTGGGACGGATGAGCGCTGATAATTCAGATGTAACTAATTTATTGACTGAACTTCTAGACCCGCGTCACGAAGAAGAGATTATTCTTGCATCTGCTAAAAGTCTGTTGGCAATAGATTCAGGTAACTTAGATGCTGTAAAAAGCCTGATTATACTACTAAAAACAAAACAACCAGGGCACACTTTCAATCAAGCTGCCTTGATTTTGGCAGAGAGTGGCACTGACAATCAAGAAGCTCTTAAAGTTTTTGCTGAGTTACTACACCGCAATCATAGCCAATATACTCGCCTAATAGCTGCATGGAGCTTAGGTCGAAAAAAACTCATTAATGCAGATATAATCAATACTTTGATTGAGCTAATCTACACAAGTAGTGGTTTCCAGATATGGGAGCAATTAACCTTAAGTTTAGTACAGATAGGAGCGGCAAATCCTAAACTTAGAGATGTTTTAAAGACTGAGTTAGACCAAACAGAGGATGATTTTGCACGCCTGCTTATAACCTTAGTTTTATTGGAAATAAACCCAAATAATTTTGAATATCTTGCTCCGCCTATTGAGCTAGCTTGCCCTGAACTAAAAGAGATACAATATGTAGGGACTAAGCGGCTAATACCCAAGGATATTTCAATCCCAATCAAAACAAGCTATATTTATGCAGCTATTAACGTTAGAGATATCAAGGCAACTAAAAGTTTAACTCAACTATTGCGTACCAGTCAAAATATTGCTTCATTAACTAAGTTACTGCAATGCCAGGACGAATCCTTTCGTTCGCAGATCGCTGAAATTGTGGTGAAGATTGATCCCAATAACTCACAGGCAACCATTGCCTTAACTGAGTTGCTTGACAGTCAGAATGAGATTATATGCCAGAGGGCTGCTGAAGTGCTACTAGAAATCAGTCCTAGTAACCTAGATGCTATTGCTGCTCTAATTAAGCTACTACACTCTGCTAAGGACAAGAATGTACTTACTTGGGCTGCCATGAGTCTAAAAAAAATTACCCACAGTGGCTCGTTGCAGGCAGCAGTGAAAAAGCTGAGATACTTTTTATTAGATGAAAAATACAAAACTGATTCTGAACACAAGAAACATTGGATAGATGTCATCTGGCACTGTGCCGAAAACATGACCTACCCAGACTTCTATCAAGCTTGGCACCAGCAAGAGGAAGTAGGGAAGATAACTACTTCCGACAGCCAAAGCCTCAACCAAGCTGACTTACCCCAAAGCCTTCACAGTGCGATCGCCAACGATCCCCAACTAAGCCAAATTATCCACCTGATTGGCATTGACAGCAGCAAATTCATCGACCCCAATAACCCCGCCGCCAAGCTTTATACCGAAATGGTTAAGCGTGGCTGTCCCAAGTGCGACGATGGCACCCCGAAGACGATGGCGGAACTCCAAATCTATTGGGATTTGCTAGAGATAGAGTTCGACAAGCGCGTGGTTTTGGTGTTTTATGCATCGTCCACCGACATCACATCAGCTAAGGACACGGCATTGCCGTGTCCCTACAGCGAGACATTCCTCTCAGATTTAAGCAAGTTCGGGGATAGGATTTGTGTTGTCACCAACCAACCCTTTGACCACATCCCCCTGAAATTTTTCACACCGAGTCAGGCGATCGCACATCTGCTGGACTGGATACGGACGATTTGAACAGAGCGATCGCTTCACGCAATGGAAGAATATGCGATCGCAACTGAATTGATATAGAGGAATAGAATGACCGCATCAATGAGACTATCGACGCAAATAGATCGGGGAGTTAAAGCTGCAGTTGCCGAAGCGATTGAAAAACATCGCAGATTAGGTCAATCTATCAGCATCTGGCGGGATGGTAAAGTCATCACCTTAACCGCTTCTGAGATACCAAAAGTTGACCTCTCCCCCAACCCCTCTCCTGTGAAAATAGTGGAGTAATACCAATTCACTAAATGCTTGCTACAGATACTTTTCTTGTTCCCCCCTTGATAAGGGGGGTTAGGGGGGTCTATGTTTAGTAGATTAAAAGTGAAATGGTATTAGAGTGGTTCCGGTTCCCCTTCCTCCTTGCAGGGGGAAGGGTTTAGGGGATGGGGGTTACTAAAATTTTTCACAGCAAGTCATGCGATCGCAACTGATCGCTCTACACCTTACAACCCATTCCCAATTAAGATAAAAGGTGCCCAGTAAAAGGGATGTACGAGGTGCTGCTGATTGACAGCATTAGTAATGAAAGAAATTTGAGCTTGGCGCAGGGCCTCAGCAGGAGGAATGTTCCCTATTTTTAGGGTTGCATAAAAGGCATTCATCAGTTCTTGAGTCCCCTCATCATCAACTGACCATAAGGATGCAATGCTCGCTTTTGCACCCGTTAATTGTATTTGGTAGCCGAATCCTAAAATCTCCTCTCCATTCCCCAACTGACCCCCACTCGCAGTTTGACAAGCACTGAGTACCACAAGGTCTACATTCGGCAGCGACCAAGTTTCCACATCTCGAAGGGTAATGCGATCGCCATTTCCAAATACAATAAACGAATCTTCCGGTGTCCCTGTCACAAAAGCGGCATGAGTCGCTAGATGCACGATGCTGTGGTCATTTAAACGGGGAATGGTGGCTTGGGGAGTGAAGGCGTTGTCCAACAGTTTGGTCGTGTTCGGAATGATAGCCGCTAGATTTTCCACTTCTTGGCCCGCAAAAGGCAACCCCTCAAACGAAAATTGCCGAGTCCCCACTTTGAAGTCATAGCTACCTTGGGTAAAAGCACCCGCTAAGACACGAGGTTGAGAGAGAGGTTTGGGCGTCAGATCACTGAGGCTGGCAGAGGTGATATTGTTGATGCGAAAGCGCTGTACTAACCACTGTTCGCCATCAAAAAGCGCTGCCAGGGGAATATAACGCAACCCGCCATCAGGAGCGTAAAGGATGGTTTGCGCTTTTGCCTGAGTGAGGTCGTTTTCGATCGGTTTAATTAGCCAGTTGTAGAGTTGGCGAGCGGTATTTTTCACTTTAGTCTCAGACGTTCTAGAAGTCGTTAAGGCGTTGCGGAATTCTATCAGAGTTCGGTTGAGCGTTTCCCGCCTAACGGGTACTGAGCGATGAAGCGGGGGAGAATCAGGCGTCACCAGTACCAATTCCAGACGGTCTTCCAGAATTAGGGGATATAGTAAAACAGTCGGTTGCGGTAATTGCTGTAAGTTGGGCTGAAGCCGATTGAGATTGGGCAAATCTAGATTTTGCGATCCCGATGTTCGGCTCAGTTCTTGCACCAGCGCCATTACCTCTGGAGAACGGATGAACTGATTAAATTCTGCCCGTTGTTGCTGCTGAATTTTCTCTAATTCTACAATTCGTTGCTGCTGATTTTGCGATCGCTCAGACTCTGGAATGCGGCGTAGTTGTGCTAATTCTTGACCGAGTTGAACGGCTTGATCATATTTTTCTGCAATTTGTTGTTCTTGAGGCAACAAATCAATCCCCTGCGCCGTCTGGTTATTTCCTCGAACATTACGCAGATACTCGTCCAGTTCTTGCACTTTTAGCAAATCCAAAACTTGTTGTGCCTCTAGCACTCGGTTTTGCTTGAGTAACAAATCAGCTAGACGGCGATAGGTGCCTGCAACCGTAGCCGTAAAAGATTGTTGTTGTTCTATTTGCAGCACCTTTAAATCATTGCGGATAGCCTCTGTAACGTTAACAGCTTGCTTGTAGAAAACAATGGCTAACTCACTTTGGTTTTGTTGCTCTAATAGATAACCAATATTGCTGAAAGTGACACCAACAGCAGCCTGATCACCCACATCTTTAAAAATTGAGAGTCCTTGTTGTAAAATTCCCAGTGCTTGGGGGTACTGCCGCGAAATATAGTAAACCTCTGCCAGACTGTTAAGGGTTCGTCCTTCCCCCGCTTTATCACCGATTTCACGATGAATAGTCAACGCTTGCTGCAAAAATTCTTGGGCTTGAGAATAATTGCCGAGATTAGTATATATACCGCCAATATGATTGATTACTTCTCCCTCGGTTGCCCTATCACCCATCGCTTGGGCAATGCTTAAGGATTGTTGATAGTATTCCAGCGCTTGGGCATACTGATTGAGACTTTCGTAAACAATGCCAATCGCATCGAGGACTCGACTTTCCCCTGCCCTATCCCCTATTTCCTTACGAATAGCTAATGTTTGCTGTAGGAACTCTAAAGCCTGGGAATACTGACTTAAATTGTAGTAAACACCCCCGATATTATTCAGAGAGTTACCAAGACCAGCTTTATCCCCAATTTTTTGACGAATTTCTAAAGCTTGCTGATAGGATGACAGGGCTTGAGGATATCGACCTTTCCCGTAATAAATACCGCCAATATTATCAAGTGTATTACCAATACCTGCTTGATCACCAATCTTTTTAGCAATATCTAAAGATTGCTGATAAACCGTCAGCGCCTTATCGTACTGACCCAAATTTTCATAAATGACACCCATACCATTGAGGGTGCCGCCAAGACTAGCTTGGTCACCAATTTCTTCAAGAATCGGTAAAGCTTGTTGATAAAACTCCAGTGCTTTCGGATACTGGCCCAGTTGGCGATATACTAATCCAATATTACTCAGGATTCGTCCAATTCCTGCTTGATCATTAAGGGTTCTCCGAATGGCTAGAGCTTGCTGATAGTAATCTAGAGCTTGGTTATACTCACCAATACTGTAGTAGACGCCGCCTATATTATTCAATGTTCGTCCTTCGTCTCGTCTATCTCCAACTTCTTGACGAATGACTAACGCTTGTTTGTATACTTCTAAAGCTTGTTCATACTCACCTTGCGCCGCATAAACAGCAGCAATATTGTGTAAACTTTCTCCTTCAACTGCACGATTATCGATTTTTTTAGCAATTCCTAATGTTTGCTGATGCAATTCTAATGCTTTAGAATACTCACCTAATAAGCGATACACATAACCAATATTATTAAGAGTTTCTCCAACACCCGCTTGATTGTTCAGTTCTTTGCGGATAGTCAAAGCTTGTTGCAAGGCATCCATTGCTTTATCATATTCGCTCAACCCTGTGTAGGCTTCTCCAATATTGTCAAGGGTTTCTGCAATCCCTACTTTGTCATTGAGATTAGAGCGAATTTCTAGTACTTTTTGATAAGTTTTAAGTGCCTCTTGAAACGACCCTGAATTAAATTGAGCGACACCTTGTTGAAAAAGTTGGGCAGCTTCTTTTTTTGCGATCGCTTCTTGATCTAATGTTTGCGTTACAGCCAGTTGTGGCTGTACCATCACAAGGGTTGTACCAATCAACGCTGCCGATAATCGAGCTAAAAAATTCCCATAGTCCATCTTTCAATGACAACCCTGAACACTTCTTGTATCATCATCCATAATTGCGCTGCACAAGTTAACGCCTTGGAGGTTGACCCCTTTAAGTTGGGTATTCCCCCAAACCGAATCGCGCCTGAAGTCAGCACCACTCAAATCAGCAGCACTCAAATTAGCGCCTCTGAGTTTAGCAGCACTCAAATCAGCACCCCGCAGGTCAGCCCCCTGCAAATTAGCATCAGTTAGGTCAGCATTGGTGAGGTTAGCACGGTTCAAATTGGCATTTGATAGGTTGGCTCCGCTCAAATTGGCACTGGACAGACTAACACCATTTAACTGGGAAGCACTCAAGTTAGCACGACTCAGATTAGCCCTACTGAAAATAACATTTTGCAGATGAGCACGACTCAGGTCAGCACCACTGAGATTTCGCTCTCGTGCGCTTTGAGTAGAAATTTCCCAAATTAGACGATTCTTGTCATCAATGGTCGTGGTGCGATCGATTTTAGCCCCTTTAAGTATCGCTATTTCCAAATTAGCTCCACGGAGGTTGGCACCTCTGAGGTCGGTATTCTCTAGAGAGGCAGATTGCAGGTTGGCATTTGAGAAGTTGGTATTTCTGAGGTCAGCATTGCCTAGATTGGCATAGCTCAAGACAGCACGACTCAAGTCAGCACCACTTAAGTTTACGCCTTTGAGGTGAGTGCGGCTTAGGTTTGCCCCGCTCAAGTCACAGTTTTGACATTGATTGGTGTCCCGCAATTGCTTAACCTGTGCAGGGTTTTCTGCTTGAGTTGGCGCTGCCAACCCCAGTGAAACGATAATGATAGCAGTAGTAACGATTTTCATACTGACCCAGCCACCCGCAGGGCACATTGCGGTTGCCTTTCAAAACTAGCTCACTGCTCAACGTTTGTGCATATACTCGTTGCTATGAAATTACCTCAGAAAATCAAAACTTGGGTAGCTGCCAAATCTTGATGTCACCATCATCTCCGCCACTCACAAGAGTTTGTCCATCACCACTGAAACCGACAAAATTTACCTGCGCGACATACCCTTGAGAATTACTTGCGTCTAAGGTACGCGCTTCTTTCCCTGTAAACAAATTCCAAATCTTGATAGTTTCGTCATAACTGGCGCTAACAAGAAAGTGTCCAGACGGATTAAACGCCAGGGAAGAAATTTTCTGGGAATGTCCTTTCAAGGTATGCAGTAATTCTCCGGTACTCCAGTTCCAAATTTTGATTCCGTCGATACCACTGCTACTGGCGAGAATTGGCTCAAAAGGGCTAATAGCGATCGCAGAAACAATGCCTGAATGGCCTTCAAGAGTACGCAACTGTTCTCCTGTGTCCAAGTTCCAAATTGTAATTGTGTTGTTGAGGCTACCACCAACGAGCGTTTTACCATCTGGACTAAAGGCGGCTGTTTGATAACCGTATTTATCTCCCGTGAGGGTACGTAGTAATTGGCCAGTGTGTAGATTCCAACTGTTGATAGTTACATTCTCAACACTGCCAGTAGCGATTGCTTGGCCATCGGGGCTAATGGCAACAGGATATGAAACCCCAGTAAGGGTATGCAGCACTTCTCCAGTCCGCAGATTCCAAATCTTGATGGTGTCATCATTACTACCACTGATCAGACTTTGACCATCTGGGGTGATAGTGACAAACCAAACATATTCAGAATGACCCTTAAGCGTGCGTATCGGTTTGCCAGTGCTTTTGTTCCACAGTAAAATGCTGCCGTCAGAACCACTACTGGCGAGAATTTGACCATCTGGGCTAACAGCGACGAATAAAAGTTTATTGGGCCCAGAGAGTACTTTTACAGGCTTTTGGCCAAAGTTGTCCCCCAAGTAAGACAAATGAATGCCATTTTGTGAGGCGAGTTTCAAAAAGCCATTGATGGGTATGCCCAAGTTAAACCCCGATTTGACATCAACGGTATCCCCAGTATCGGGATTATAAATCGGTTCTCCCTCCGCCCGTCCATGAATGCCAACGATGCGTCCTTGTGCATCCAACACCGGCCCGCCACTCATCCCAGAACGGGTGATATTGGTATAAACTAAGGCGTAGCCATCTTCTAAAGGCTGTAGCGATCGCCCAGAGATACGACCCTGAGTAATCTGATAGATGCGTTGAGTGATGGCACGTCCGGGATGAGGCCAACCGGATGTATAAACGGTAGCGCCCTCGGTGACTTGGTCAGAATCACCTAACAGGGCAACACGATAGTTTTGATTACTGGTGAATTGTGCGATCGCTAAGTCTACCCCTGGCAGTTTTTTGAGAGTGCGATAGTCTAGTTTGTGCGACTTAGCATCCGCAGTGACGATTTCATATTCATCTGGGGTAGCGACAACGTGCTTGGCAGTGAGGACAGAGTAAGTATTGCCTTGCCTAGAAACAATGACACCCGAACCTGGATTTTGCCCATTAATGACCACCGTCACATCTTTTGCCATGCTACTAAGGGCTTGCTCATCCAAGATTTGGGAGATTGCAACTTGAGGCTGTACCACCACAATCGCTGCACCCATCAACGCTGCCGACAGTCTATAGAAAACATTCTGAGACATCTTTCACCCTCAGCCCCACAAGAAAGTTAACCTTTTGCCAGCTGGCAAATCTTAAAAGCGTGAGATTTTAAGTTTGGCGTACTATGTTACCAACGTGCTGGTGACTGCCAAACTCTGATGATGCCATCTCTACTTTGACTCAAAAGAGTCTGTCCATCCGGACTAAAGTGAACGTTAACAAATTCATCAGGATACCCTGATAGTTCAGCCAGCAATTTCCCTGATTTAATGTCCCAAATTAGAATAGCGTAGTTTTGATGAATGCTAGCAAGGAGCTGGCTATCTGGGCTGATAGCCAGGTCATTAACTTTACCGATTTTAAAGGTGCTTCTGAGTTCACCCGTGCCTAGATTCCAAAATTTAAGGATGCCGTCATAACTGCCACTGACTAGGGTGTTTCCATCTGGACTGATAGCGATAGAACTGAGGGCGAAGGGAAGAACGCTGTTGGGAGAGCAACTCATTTCGCTGCTAGAGGTCTCAAGAGTATGTTGTAATTTGCCAGTAGGCATATCCCAAATCTTAATGCTGGTGCCACCATTGACAGAGGCAAGAGTTTTTCCATTC
>JBFLZA010000315.1:0-10084 GCA_040756535.1 Cyanobacteriota bacterium | reverse complement strand
AGGTGTAGGAACTAGACATCTTGCATAAATAGCAAAGCTCAGGGAGATAAATACTACAGCTACGTCAAGATGAAGCGATCGCAGGAGGTGTGCGATCGCATCTTTAACAAAAAACTGTAACCGCACACAGGAGACTGCACAAGCGTGAAAATCAAAAAGCTCATTATCAAGGCACTCAGTCTTCCCACTAGCGCCATTGCCTACTATGTTAGCCAGGAATTAGCAACACTGTATCCCGATAAAGCCATGATCGAAGGCAGCGATTGCTCCTTCAATCTGGAAGCTTACATTCATGCCCAGAAATGTACCATCGAACAGAAAACCTCACTTCACAACCAAACTGCAACGGGTTGGAATGGAATGGAACAGTGCCTATACAAAAGCGCTGTCAACACTTGGTTGGAGATAGCATGGCAGGGACAGACAATCGAAGTCCTCTTAATGAGTTGGTCAGAGGGTTACGGTGGCGTTCGGTATTACTGGATTCTGGCTGATACTCAAGAAATGGCAGAATCTTTCTTTGCAGCCGTCTGTGAGTGGAATAGCGAGATTCGGGATGAAGTTCTCGTCTTTGAAGAGGGCTATTGGAACAAAAGCGCCGAACTCTTTGAAGCCATCCAAAGTGCAAACTTTGATAACCTGATCTTACGCGGAACACTCAAACAAGATATTCAAGACGATATAGCCCACTTCTTTGCGTCACGCCACACTTACGAAGCTTACAACGTTGCTTGGAAGCGAGGCATTTTATTCATTGGTGCTCCCGGTAATGGCAAAACCCATACTGTAAAAGCCTTAATCAATAAAATGCAGAAGCCTTGTCTTTACATAAAAAGCCTCAGTGCCCGGTATGACAATGAGAGTGAAAACATCCGTAAAGTATTCCAACGAGCAAGGCAGTCAGCGCCTTGTATCCTAGTACTAGAGGATTTGGACTCCCTAATCAATGCCGAAAATCGTTCGTTCTTCTTAAATGAATTGGATGGTTTTGCCGCTAATCACGGCATTTTGACCTTGGCTACCACTAACCATCCAGAGCGTTTAGATCCAGCAATTCTTAACCGTCCCAGTCGATTTGACCGTAAGTATCACTTCGAGTTGCCGAATCTCATAGAACGAAGTGCGTATATCCAGTTATGGAACAACACGCTTAATGACAAAATGCGTTTGTCTGATACGGCAATCACTCAGGTTGCCGAACGCTCGGATAGTTTCTCTTTTGCCTACTTAAAAGAACTATTTCTGTCTTCGATGATGCGCTGGATGGGAGCAATGGAAGCAGGCGCAATGGAGAAAGTAATGCTTGAGCAAGTGGCTGGATTGCGAGAACAGATGATTAGTGCGATTCCAGAATCAGAAACGCCTCATTCCTCAGAAGTAACTAATAGTGACATTTTGCACATCTCATATCATGCCCGGTAAATGACTTGCGATATAAAAGTTTCAGCGTTTCTAGGTTCTAAAATCTCAGCGTTAATTTTGTCGTAAGTATTCAAGCGGACTTGATATCACAAGGAGACGGAGCCTCCCGAACTTAGTTTCCCTCAGCTTGGGAACGAGAATATAGAGGCTCTGCCTCCAGTTAACAGTGGTATAAGACAATAATCCAAGCAAGCCCCAATTCCCAACACTCTCTCAAAACGACTGGAATAATGGGTGCGATCGCGATTTCGACTTACAATCGCTCGTTGGCGTCATCGAAGCGCGAGACAACTGGGACTTTTAAAAAATTCTAATTCATACCATCACCTTAACAGAAGTATGGCTGTCTGCATTAATCCAACAATAAAACCTAAAATTCCACCTAAATTAACAATTGCTTGTAACTCATTCTTCACAATTCCTTGAATCGTGAGTTCTAGCTCGGCAGGAGACGTTGCTCTCACCCGCTCAACAATCACTTGATCGATTGACAAAATCGGAATAACTTGCGCCACAAGCCTTTCTAAATCTTGTTCTAAATAACGCTCTAAAAGTAGCGCTAATTCCTTGCTAATAACTCCCAGCGATGTTGTCACCGCTGTAGAATTCCGCAATCGATTCAGGATGAGTACCGCCACATTATTCCAATCAATCGATTCACCTAATGTCTTGAGGACATCAGTCCCGCGTTCTTGAACATAGTTGCGAACGGCTTCATGAGTTGTTTTACGTAACTGTCGCACCGTTGATACGGGGAGATTTTGCAGCGATACACTTTGCAGCCATTCTCGCAGGCGTTCTCGAACTGAAAGAGATAGAAGTAATTCAGCAAGACGTGCATTGGCTGCATCTTTTTCATCCAAGCAATAGGTTCGCAGACGAGTCAAAGTATTGCGTAGACCAAATAAATTTGCCACTACCCAATAGGTTCCGCTCGACCTTTCTCGAAACCCTTCATCTATAATCTGAATATTTCGGTCAGTCAAAAAGTCAACCAAGGCTTGGCGCATCACATCCGGTGGCAGTACAACCTGTAACAACCAGTCGGAAAGCTTCCGCGCCTGTCCTTCAGTCAACTGGAAGTCCAACAAAATTTGGTCAAAAATTTGGTTGATCTGGTCTTCCAAGAAATCCTGACGGCGGGCCAGAACTTTTAGCAAGCGAGGCAAGGATTGACCGAGTAAATCGCGCAGAATACCAGCGAGAACTTTAGCCGTTTTCTGCTCCTTATCGACCTTGACTTGATCCAATGCCAGTTGCAAAAGCCAGAGAATAGCTCCCTGTACCCGCTCTCTTTCCAGCAGACGCTGTGCTAGGTTTTGCAACTCACTAGGTGTCAGTAGCGACCCCATGATGGTGTCGGCAATCCGCTTAGCAAGGCGTTCTTGATTGCGGGGAATCAAACCCGGCGTAAACGGTAGCCTACGCTTACCGATATAAAGGGCTTTGTAGGGACGAAACAGCATCTTAATGGCTATATCGTTGGTGAAATAGCCAATAATTGCACCTGCTACGGGAGGAGCAATGTAAATCCAAAAATTAGCTAGATCCAAGGTGGCAGTTTAATTATGCTAAAGCGTTGAGAATCAGGAAGGAGTAGAGACATATTTATGAGAACACCTCTACCCAATCCCCAACTCCCATCTTAGCGAGAACGCCAGAAGCTCAGCACTGCTCAAGGGGGTTGAATGTTGAAGGTTAGTAGAGACGTTCCGCCGGAACGTCTGTACAAGGCTGAAGGTTGAAGGATGCTTGGAACTGTTAACCTGTCAACTTGCTAACCTGCTAACCCATCACCCATTCCCTTTCGTTGCCACTAAAACGCCCATCATACCGCCTGCGATCGCATAATGGGTGGCCCTAAATCCTGCTTTTTCGGCTAAATGCACTTGCTCTCGACCTGTTGGAAACCGATCTAAGCTAGGTGCTATGTAGGCGTACTCTTCGGTTAAGCCTAATTGCTCAGCGGCAGGTACGACGACAGTATCCAGATACCACTGCTGAAAGGCACGCATCAATGGCTGTGTTGGACGATGAAAGTCTAAGATAGCGGCTTTGGCACCGGGTTTGAGTACTCGATACAACTCGCTAAAGGCTTGGGGAATATCGGTTACATTTCTTAATCCATACCCCATTGTCGCGCTATCAAAATAATTATCTTCAAAAGGTAAATCGAGGGCGTTTGCCTCGACCCAAGAAATAGGGAGTGGGGGATACTGGTTTTGAGCTCGCTGATTAGCGATCGCTAATAAAGCTGATGAAAAATCTACCCCATAAACGTGACCCTTTGCTCCTACCTTCCGCGCTAGCAACTGAGCTATATCACCACTGCCGCAACATAAGTCCAAACAAGTATTCCCAGGCTTGGGGTTACTCCACTTCACTGTCATCAGCTTCCAAACCCGGTGCTGACCTAAACTCAACCCATTGTTGAGCTGATCATAAACGGGTGCAATGCGGTCAAACAGATCGCGAATATCCGACGCGGTTGGCCTCATGTGAGTGTCAAGCATAAATAAAGTGTGAACGATGCCGATCAATCATGCACCCATTAGAGTTAATGCGATAGACCGCTACTTCCCTTCATGAAGACTAATGACTTATTTCGACCAGCCAGCACTCGCTAGTGCTAATCCAACTTGTTGTGCTGATAAATAAATGAGTTTTATCTCATCCTCCCGCAAGGGTATCCTTTTTTCCTTCCACTGGAGTGATAGAACCGCCAGCAATTGACCTCGGTAGATAATGGGAACGAGCAGGTGCATATACATACCAGCACTCTGGTAATATTGATCAACCTCTGAGGGAGTTGCACAGGGCTCATTCACCCATAGCTGAAGCTCTTGATTGGTGTGAGGCGTAGCTGTTGCTTGGTCAATCGCCTCCAGGGTAAGAGGGTCTTGTTCTAGAGGATTTTCCACCGTTTCAGACGTGGTATAAATTCCCCGAACGGCTGCCAGTTGTTGCTCTTCGACTAGTTGTAAAATGCAGGTATCTGCTAAGAAGTTTTCACCAAACGCTCTTGCGATCGGCTCCAAACAAGACTGTACACTATCCGATTCTTGAGCCGCCTGCACGATCGCTGCTAGTAGTGCGGTTTGCGCCTGTGCGCGTTGTAGTTCTTCTGTCCGGTGTTTGAGCAGTTCGTAAGTTTCAGCGGCACGTTGTACCACTGCCTTCAACTCATGGGGGTCCCAAGGCTTGGTAATGTATTTGTAGACTTGTCCCGAGTTAATCGCCTCAACCAAATCCTCAACATCTGTAAAACCCGTTAGGATTATCCTTACCGTATCTGGGAATTGAGGAACTGTTTTACTCAGAAACTCTGTTCCCTTCATTTCTGGCATCCTCTGGTCGGAAATGATAACTGCCACTTCCCCCTCAGTTGCTAGCACAGATAAGGCATTGACGCCACTGTCAGCTCTGAGTACCTCAAAATCGCGTCGGAAGGTACGATAGAGTAGATCCAGATTATCTGGCTCATCATCTACCACTAGCATTTTGGGTTTTTTGGGTCGTTCTAAGCTCATTAGCTGACGGCTGATCTTATCTAAATTAGGACTAGTATTGTCCATAACAATACAATAAACTCCTTGAGCGCGAATCTAAACTAGCAACCTCCTGTCTGTGGGTAGAGCTGTATTTATATGCGTATGAAATAAAAAATTTTTCAGGCAGGAAACACTTTTGTCAACGTGTTTGCGGGAATCCCCATCCCTCTATAGGGTGGGGAGGAACAGCTCCGATAGCGTAGGCATGGAGCTATCCAACACATCTCCCCTCAGCCACGCATAATTTGCATGAACGTTTAAGCAATTTGACTTTATTAGGACTAAATTGCCCGATTCGTTTCCAGTTGTGGTCATAGATTGATACGTTTTTAGACTTTGCTGTTTCGGTGTAACCACCTATCCAAGCTCTATAAATCCGTCCCGCCTTCTCGGCTTCAAACTAACTCCTTGCTTCGCATTACTCCTTTCCCTAGGCTCTCGCTGGACTTTTCACTCACAATCCCATAAGTTGAGTGGGATTGTTGATTATAAATAGTATTGATATCCCAATCGCGATAAATTAGAGTCATCTTGCCCATTCAATGCACTATTAGTTTTGCTTAAATCATGACTGAAGTACCACCCCAGTCTCCCGATCATCAACCAGAAGAAAATTTATTGTTACTGCTGCGACGCAAACAAGGTAGCTGGGTTGAGTGGGGGAAAGCTTGTCAACAGCTACAAAAAACTGGGTACAGTTCCCAGAAGATTTTTGAAGAAACGGGTTTTGAGCCAATCCAACAGAATCAGATCATAGTCGCGTCTCAGGTGCATACAACCTTAATCAATGCTGGAGTATCCGATGCAGTGCGATCGCGCTTTGAGCGGACTGGCAGTGATACGTTGTACGAGTTGCGTATTTTAACACAATCTGAACGGGCTGATGCAGCTGAATTTATTGTCGCCAGAAACCTCGACTCGGAGGGAGCCAGAGAAGTCGCCAAAGCGATTAAAGAGTTCTCTCGCCGCAGCACTCTTCCGGAAGGATTTTCCATTCATCCAGGTGATATCGTTGCCTTTGAGTATTGGAAACTCGCTCGGCAACAAAACGATTTGCAAGAGCGCTCTCGCTTGATTGCACGCGGGTTGATGTTTGCTCACACTCAAGAAGCACGGCAAAAAATCGAAACGTTACTCACCGAATTCGCTGGCGGCAAGCAGCGTTCAGCGCCTCGATTACCCTTTTACCGCTTTGAAGTTGACGAACAACAACCCTGCCTCTTACCAGTAGCCGGTCAGCTACCGCTAAAATCAGATGAATTGAAACAGGTTTCTAGCGTTAACAGTACAGGTTCCTTCCAAGTCGCTCATATTTCTGGACAGCAGATGCTAGTAGCCGTACCAGGCTGGCAAGTAATCTTAAAAGCACAAGACCCTGTAGGGATTTTGTGTAACAGCAATCAGTTACTTCATCAAAAAACAGGCCCTACTGAAGAGGTATTGGCGATTATTGATCGCAAGGAGACACAATGGGATAGCGACAGCTACTTTGCTGTTGACAAATCAGGACAGCTAGAAATTCAGTGGTTTCCAGAAAATCCCGATGCTACCTTATTAGGACGCCTGATCTTAGTGCTACGCCCGAAAAGAATTTTCGATGAAGCGCTAAGTCAAGATGTTTGGCAAATCGATGAATAACGTTTTCCTCGTCTAGAACACCAATAGAAATCGTATAAAAATTAAAAAAGAGTGCAGTCTTAAGTTAAAATCGACTTAAAAGCTGCACTCAAGCACTAAGTTTCTATCTCTACGAAAAGAAAAAGCTTTGCTTGTCTGGGATAATAGCTACCCAATTAAAATCCCAGAACAATGCCCTGATTTTCCAAATCTTTGATAACTGCATCCAAAGATTCTTCTATCAAATGAAAGTAAGGTCTTAAATCATAAGAATTCTTCAAAATCCATATAGTCCATCGACAGGTCGCTGGATCAGATTCCGCGAGTTGATGCAGGGCTGTTGTGAGAATGCTTGTAAGCAGATCCGGACTTGGCAGTGTGCTGAGGAAGTGCTGTAAAGATTTTCCCAATGGTCGGTTCTTGTTTTTTAACACATTCAACGCTTGCTTAGCATAAGACTTGCATTCTCGCGTATTGCAAATCATTACCATCCCTCCTGCTGATACTTTTATCTTCTAAGATAGACTGTACAAAAATCGCCAACTGAATCTATCAAAAAATAGTATTTAAGTGATGCTGGCTCTATCTTGAAGTTAAGACAATATTGTGAATATTTTGTGAAAAAAACTAGAAGGCATCTTGTTGGGAGCTTACCGTATCACATCGCTATAGCAATAATTTATTAATAAAAAACTAATAATAAGAGTGGGATGGGATGATTTTAATGGTTAAATTTAATAACACAAGCTAACAAAATAAGTAGCGATTGAATAATATTACTGAGATCTGGCATCATCGATAAAACCTTTCGGGTGGGCACTACAATCCAACGATCCAATCAGTTTTCAACTGCTGTTGACTCCTACCCACCCTACAGCTTCCCAGTCTGTGGGCGATGAGGTGCCAGATCTGAGCTAAGGATGAGCTCAGTCCAATTCATCAAATTTCCTATGCGAACCCTTGCTGAAATCAATGATAAAATTCGTCGCCAATGTGTAGTGGTTTGGACAGTAGAGGAACTCAAAGCACGAGTAGCAGAGGTTGGTGTTACTCAGGCGGCAAAGGAAGTTGATGTTGTTACCACAGGCACTTTTGAGCCGATGGAGTCCTCTGGAGCCATTATCAATTTAGGGCATACAGATCCACCGATAAAGATTCGCAAGTGTTGGTTGGATGGTGTCCCAGCCTACGCTGGTTTTGGGGCAGTAGATTTGTATTTGGGGGCAACTCAAGGTGTAGATACCAGTGGCATGGGTGATGTTCCAGATGTGGAAGAATCAAGAGAACGAGGCGGCGGTCATGTTATAGAAGACCTGATTGCGGATAAACCCGTGCAGTTGCGGGCAATCGGACAGGTAACAGATTGCTATCCCAGGGCATCTTTTGAGACAACGATCACACGGGAGAGCATTAATCAGTTTTATTTATTTAATCCCCGCAATTTGTATCAAAACTTTATAGTTGGGGTGAATGGAGGCGATCGCACTCTGTTCACCTACCTTGGTCCCTTACAACCCAGATTAGCGAATGCAGTCTATTCCAACCCAGGTGCAATTGCCCCGCTGCTTAATGACCCAGACCTCAACCTGATTGGTATCGGTACCCAAATTTTCTTGGGAGGAGGTATCGGCTACATTGCCTGGGAAGGCACGCAACATTTCCCTTTACAAAAACGCCTTCCCAATCGGACACCCATTGGCCCAGCAGCCACTCTTGCCTTAATAGGCGATGCCAAGCAAATGAATCCCAAATGGGTGCGGGGTTGCTACTTCAAAAATTATGGCCCTTCCTTAATGCTGGGCGTTGGTGTACCACTACCTGTTTTGAATGAAGATGTTGTTCATTGCTGTGCTGTCCAAGATAAAGACGTTGTCGCACCAATTGTAGACTTCTCTATTCCTCGGCGCGTCCGTCCCACCTTTGGTTTAGTTAGTTATGCTCAACTCAAAACGGGTCGCATTACCATTGAGGGGAAATCAGTACGGGTTGCTCCCTTGGCCAGTATCTTCCTTTCACGGCAAGTCGCTGTGGAGTTGAAGCAATGGATTGAGAGGGGAGATTTTACCTTGACTGAACCCGTGACATCGATTCCGATGGATCGTTCCTTTCTGCCTCAAGACCTGTATAGTCCCTTGTAACAGTCGAGTATTGCTGCCGTCAATCTATGTTTGGGTACGTTTATAACGCACCCCACTCGATTATCGTTCCTTAATGGAGGGATGATATCAAATCCGTTTAGATAGTCATCATGAAAACTCTCCGCGCCTCCGCGTCTGTCCTTACGATGAGTATTCAAACGGAATCGATATGATTCTGCTGTTGCCAAATTCCAACAATGTTGGAAAGCGAAGGGAAAGGGGGTTGGGCGGCATCTTCCCAAGCCCCTTATTTCCCCCCTCTAGTTTCTAGCTAGCAGAATTCCCAGAGGTACTACCTCCCCCTCGCGGTTCGCCGCGTTTGACTGGTTTTGGTAGCGGATCTCGGCGTTTTGGCGGTGCGCCTGTTGCAGGTGTTGCTGGGCGATCGCCTTGACGCATGGGGCGCTGGTTGGAGAAACTCTTCTTTCCTCCCGGTCCCGGACGTCTTTTCTGGAAAGGTTTCTTTCCTTTCGGTCGCTTCTTCGCAGGCAATAAACCGATGTCATTGGCCTGTTGGATAGCGAGGGTATTCTCATGTAACTGTATGTGCAAATCCCAAAAGTGACCGATTACTCTGTCTCCAATAACCCCCTTGAGTGTTAACTTGAAGAACTTCATCTTGTCCGACTCTCTACGGGGAGCCTGCCTGATTTTAACAATGACTTGCTCTTCTTCCTTCGACTGGTAAATGACTTCACCACGAATGGAAAAGTAGCCATTAATAAGAACAGACGAGTCTTGCGGTTCAGACAACTCCGGAGGCGTTTCTCCTTCTGGTTCTTGCGGTGCTTCCTCTGAGGTAGGCACGTCGAGGGACGCATTTCGATTAAGAGTTTCGGGTTCCCAGACGCCAACAATTTGGACGTGCAAGTTCCCGTCTTCTTGTCTCGATCGCGGATAAACAACCCAAAGGTGGGGTTTGTCTAAGCTGATGTGATTTTTCACTAAGCTCATCACTCGACCTAGTAACACTGCATCAATCAGTGTTCCATCCGATGCCACCAAAGTACCCCGAGTCAATTGTTCTGCCGAAGGCATGTATTGTCCCTGTATCAGTCCGATCGCTCGGTACTGCATGGGTTCACTGGGTGGAGGAATCGGTTGCTGTCGTTGAACCTCTGAAGGCATGACTTCAGTTGAGTCAGCGGTTTGATCTGAGTTAGTAACGGTTTGAGAATCGTCAGTTGGCGTTGTTGGCATCTGACTTGGTACAGTTAATTCCTCTGGCGGTTGAACACCAGAAGACTGGGGTGAGTCGGAAGACCGATTCACAGAAGGACTCATATAACCTCCTAGCGGCGGAGACACATTCCCTTGTGGGATTTGGGCTAACATCAAAAGCATTGCTATTGTCAC
>JBFLZA010000314.1:0-10091 GCA_040756535.1 Cyanobacteriota bacterium | reverse complement strand
ATGGCTAAACTCTTCGATGGCAATATCTTGAAGCATATCCCGGATACCGGGATTTTCACAATGAAACGACTGCACCCAGTATTGTAAAGCAGCGGTGAGTTCGCCCGTCGCTCCTCCAAACTGCTCTAAAAGCAGTTGGGCAAAACGAGGATTTGGCTCATCAACCTTCACCGGATGCATGACCAGTTTTTTGTGAAAAAACATGAATTAAATTCTCCTGAGTTCTTAGCTGAATAAAATGCTTTTGATTCTTCTGATTAAAGGCTGGGATGAAGTTAGAAAATGACGCTAGATTTCACCTTTCCAGCTTAAGCATAGGAACTCATATCATCCTGTCTCATTAGGTAGAACTCGCTAGTAAAGGTCTATAACCCAGGAATGAGATTTGCAAAAATTCATATCAATCATCAGCCTTTGAGGGCAAACGGGAGAATGGGTAATTGCTAATGACTAATGACTAATAACCAATGACTAATGACTTCAAAAACTAAGTAATTCCGCATTGTTCCAGTTTTTGAGCTAAAACACTGGCGTGACGCCACCAGCAATAGCCACCAATCCAGCGACGTGAAGGCAAATGCCCTATCGGTGCTCTCAAGTTGAATTTCAATACCGATTCGAGATTGGGAGGGTTGTGGATAGGCCAACCGACGCGATCGCAAAAATTCGGATAATCTTGTCCTACGTCTTCATAGATGGACTTCTGGACACTAAAGCCAAAGCGATTATTACTGTACTTCGCCCAAAGTTTGTCAATCAGCCACAAGTCTTCACAGGGCAATCTTTCAATATCGCCATTTTTCAGGTAATAACCCGATCGCATTCCTAAAGCTTGACACAGAGCATCCCAGGTTTGTTGGTCAGCCTCTTTCCATTTTTTTCTGGCTAATAAATCCCGAAGTTTAGTATAGTCAACCCCTGCTGCTGAAATTAAACTCTGACTACTGGTTCGTTTAAAATAGGTTGGGGGTGTTCCTGATGTAGCGTTAATGTCTCGCAAAACAGCATCAGCCGATTGATAGCGGTCTTTGATAGTATTTTGCAATAACTTATCGAGAATTTTCCTCAAGCGATCGCTCACCTGTCTCTCTGGCGGCAAAAAATCCCGCCATACCCAACAGCCATTAATCGCATCAAACATCTCGAACGGCGGTACCTCAGTCAGCAGGTGGATGCAGGTAACACCTAAACTATAAAGGTCACTTGCTGGAAACGCTTTTCCCTTGAGTTGTTCGGGTGGCATATATTCGGGACTACCGATAATCGTGCCAGTGTGCAGCAGCGCTGTCTCGGTAATCAACTTAGCAACACCAAAATCAATCAAAACCAAACTTCCCTTTTCCTCCACTCCTCCACTTGTGGCACTCTCCTTTACCCCCCCAACCCCCTTTAGTAAGGAGGAAGTAAAAGAACGTGTCTTTGTTCTTGAGGGAACAAAAGGGGTAGAAGTGCGGTGCATAATGTTGGCAGGTTTGATATCCCGATGAATCACCTGATGGGAATGGATATATTGCAGCACTGGCAACAAATCTTGCAATAATGCCCAAATCTGTGTTTCGCTGTATGCACCTTTGCTCTCAAACTCTTGCTGGAGACTTTGTCCTGCAATCCACTCTTGAACGAGATAAAGCTGCCGATTTTGTTCAAAATGCGCCAGTAAGGTCGGAATTTGGGGATGTTGGCCCAGTTCATCCAAGCGCACAGCCTCTTGTCGAAACAGTTCAGCAGCTTTTTTGGACACCAGACTGCTTGAACTTTGCAGGTAGAGTTGCTTAATCACACAACGGGGTTTGGAAGGAACGTCTTCATCTACCGCTAAAAATGTTTTACCAAATCCACCGCAACCAATCGGTTGAATCGCACGGTATCGCTCCTTCAGCCATAACTTGGAACCGCAACTAAGACAAAATCGAGCGGAGTCGGGGTTTTGAGGCGCGAGACAACCAGGGGTGACACAGTAGGGCATTGCAACACTATATTTCCTGCGTAAGTGAATCTTGACTCCGTAGTAATAATACTTATCTCCTACTACGGTTCTACTTATGCAAGAAGTCTATGAGATTACAATTTGAGTATTACTTTTCTTCTGCTCGATAAATGTAAAACTTTTGGAAAACTCCCAACGTTTCAAAATAATAAGCAGGCAAGAACGGGCCAATCTCTAAGTTAGTGCGGTAAACGCTGAAAAATATAAAGTTCTCTTGCTGTGTTTTTTGGGTAATAATTTGCTCAATTTGAGGGCGTCCTGTGTCAACCAATGATTTGCACTGATTTTGGAGGGAGGTGCCAAAGACGCTGGGGGCTTGCGAACAGGCTTCCTGTTTTAGATAGGTTGTTAGCATCTCGACGGCATACTCTTCATAGGCATCCTTACTAGGATTTGTCAATGCCATTGCCACTCCTAGCCCGAAAAGAGCTGCCCCACCTATCGCTGTAAAAACCTGTCTAATCTTCATTTTGCTTGGGTAATCATCTATACAGCTATGACTACAGCCTTTAACCCAGGAGTTCCAGCTCAAATTATTTGGTGAAGGAGTAGACCACAAACAATATAGATGCTATATTAAGAAATGGCATGGCGAGCGTAGCCAAGTGGTTAAGGCAGTGGATTGTGGTTCCACCACTCGTGGGTTCGAGTCCCATCGTTCGCCCTTGTTTCTGCAACCCCTAAGAAACCTTCCCTAGATTTTAGCTTAATGTCGCAAGAAGGCTTCTGTTAGATGCGATCGCATATGAGCGTTAGCCCTGATTTTATGAAGCGTCAACGGAGCTTGGGGAGTATCCATAGAAAAGTGCAGAGCTGGATACAAGCCCCCGACTTGAGTTGGGGATAGAAAGAAAAATTTTCATTGTTTCAAGCCTCCAGATTTATCCGTGGGGTCAATCCAAAATCCAGGGCGCTACTTAAGCTGGGAGGTCTCCTCCCAGCCGAACCTAACGGTTCCGCTTCGCTAACGCGCCCCAAAATCTAAAATCCTTGCATCGAATGACCGAAGTGATGCTCTAAGTATTTTCCTGAGATTGCCGAATCGGAATTTGAATCACAAACTCCGTACCTTGCCCCAGTTGGCTATAGCAGCTAATTTTGCCGCCGTGTTTCTCGACCACAATTTGATAGCTAATCGATAGTCCCAACCCAGTACCCGTGCCCACAGCTTTAGTTGTAAAGAAGGGGTCGAATAATCTGACTTTAACTTGCTCTGTCATGCCCGGACCATTGTCTGCAATGCAGATAGCGATATGCCGATCGCCAAGAATTTCAGTTTTGATGCGAATAATGCTGGGACTAATTTGGATTTCTTCGGGTGTTCGTCCTTCGTTTTGCTCATCAATAGCATCAATGGCATTCGTCAGCAAGTTCATAAATACTTGGTTGAGCTGTCCTGCATAACACTCCACTTGGGGCAAGCCGCCGTACTCTTTAATCACCTGAATGTCCGGGTGCCTTCCCGATGCTTTCAGACGATTTTGCAGAATCATCAAGGTACTATCGAGGCCTTCGTGAATATCCACCGCCTTCATTTCTGCTTCGGAAAGACGGGAGAAATTCCGTAATGCACCGACAATCTCACAAATTCGTTCTGCCCCAACCTTCATTGAATCCAAGAGTTTGGGCAAGTCTTCAATCAGAAACTCCAAGTCAATCACTTCAATTTCTGATTGAATATCTGAAGTGGGATTGGAATATTGCTGCTGATACAGTTGGATTAAGCCGAGTAAGTCTTTGGTATATCCATAAGCATGAACCAAATTGCCGTAGATAAAGCTAACGGGATTGTTGATTTCATGAGCCACTCCAGCCACCAATTGTCCCAAACTGGACATTTTTTCGCTCTGCACTAACTGAGCTTGGGTTCTCTGGAGTTCCTGGAACGCTTGCTCAAGTTCCTTGGCTTGTCTTAGGGCCGTTGCTGTTGCCGTACAACTTTGCTGGTAGAGTTCAGCTTGTTGGAGAGCGATCGCTAATTGGTCAGCCACTTCACTGATTAATTCCACTTGCGTGTCTTGCCAATGGTAAGGGCCAACATCCATTACCAGTCCTAAAGTTCCCCAGAGTTTAGAGCCAAAATGCAGGGGCACCAGTAACCAAGCGCCGGGAAACGCACGAGCCAAGCATTGCTCACACTCGTCTGTACAGGTTCGAGCATTGTAAATTTTGACAATTTCTAATTGCTTGAGCTGCTCGGCAATTGGATTATTAGTATCTGGAATTTTGACGCCTAAAGTTTTTGTCAAATTTGAGTGTTTACGATACTCCGATACGTGTAACCACACTTCTCGTTCTGGCAAATATTGCATGATCACAGCGCGATCGACTTGCAAGAGTTTGCCAATTTCAGGCACGGCGGTAGCAAAAATGGTATTTAAATCCAGCGAACTGCGGATGGCTTGCGTGACTTGATTGAGGGCCTGTTCTCGTTTCGCTTGGGCTTGAGCTTGTTCGTAGAGTTGGCTTTGTTGAATTGCGATCGCAACTTGAGACGCCAATGAACAAAGCAAATCGATTTCACCTTGCTGCCATGTCCTTGAACCTGAGCAGTGATGAGCAATTAGCAGTCCCCACAACTGTTCTCCATTCAAAATCGGCACAACTAAGTTCGCTCTCACTTGGAACTGAGCGAGTAAATCGAAATGACACTGGTTGAGATTGGCTGTGTGGATATCGTCAATAGTCCTCACCCGGCCTTGTTGGTAAGGAAAGATATACTGGTGTTCAAAACAAGGGTCGTAGATGTTCCTGCCCAGGATAGCAGGCCACTGAGCATCTACCGATTCCACAACAGCATTCCCACTCCAGTCCGGTTCAAAGCGGAAAATGATCACCCGGTCAGTTTGAAGAACCTGTCGGACTTCTGCTACTGTAGCGTTGAGAATCTCGTCTAGATTCAACGATTGGCGAATGCGTTGGGCGATCGCATTAACGAGTTGCTCCCGTTGAAACTGATGCCGTAATGCCGCTTCTACCTGTTGGCGTTGAGTAATTTCCGTCTGTGCCTGCTGGTACAGTTCAGACTGATGGATGGCAATGGCCGCTTGAGTTGCCAGGGATTTGAGTAAATCAATTTCCAACGGCTGCCACTTTCGGGGTTCTGAACACTGCTGAGCAACCAACAAGCCCCACAATTTTTCCTCGTGGACAATCGGCACGACTAAGTTCGCTCTAACCTGAAACTGATTGAGTAAATCAAAGTGACATGGAGTCAAACCCGCTTTGCAGATATCCTCGACCGCTTGGACTCTCCCGTGTTTGTATAGCTGAATATAGGCGTCGGCAAAGTGGCGATCATTGATGCTGGTGCCGGCAATGCGGTTCCATTGTGGGCCTACCGATTCTACAACAACAACCCCACTGCCATCCTGATGGAGGCGGAAGATAATCACGCGATCGCACACGAGAAATTGCCGGACTTCGGCAACGGTTGTATTGAGAATATCCTCCAGCTTTAGAGACTGGTGAATGCGTCGGGCAATGGCTCCTACTAGTTGCTCTTTGAGAACTTGCTGACGCAGTACTTCTTCTGCCTGCTTGCGTTCACTAATATCTACACAGGAACCCATGTAGCCCACAAAACCACCACTAGAGGTAAATCTTGGGGTTCCTGTATCCAAAATCCAACGGTACTCCCCATCTGCCTGCTGCAAACGGTATTCCATCTTGAACTCTTGACGAGCTTTAACGGCGGACAGATAAGTTTCCATGCAGGATTGCACATCGTCTGGGTGAATACCCTGAGTCCAGCCGTTGCCCAGTTCTTGTTCTAAAGTGCGTCCGGTAAAAGTCAACCAACGCTCATTGAAAAACGTACACAACCCTTGTGAATCGGACATCCATAACAGCATCGGAGCGCTATCTGCTATGGTACGGAATCGTTCTTCGCTTTCTTGTAGGGTTTCTTCTCCTCGTTTGCGATCGGTAATGTCACGGGAAGCGCAGTGAATTTCCTGTACCGTTCCGGTTTGAGAGTCTTGAATCGTTCGACAGGTGGTTTCAAACCAGATATAGTTACCATCTTTGCGGCGAATGCGGTAGGCAACGGTATACGATTCCGGTGAATCCAAGATCGCCCCATGCGTTTTCTTAATCTCGCCTAGATCGTCTGGATGGAACAATTCATAAGCTGATTGTCCGATCAAGTCTTCAGGTTCGTAGCCTAAAAGTCGGCGGCAAGCGGGTGAAGCGTAGAGATAGATTCCCTCCGGAGTATGCTGCGAAATCATATCTGTAGAATTCTCAGCCAGTAACCGGAAGCGCTTCTCACTTTCACGTAGCGCTGATTCTGCCTGCTGGCGTAAGCGCAGCTCCTTGCAGACATCCGTAACATTTTGTGTTAGAGCGACACCCCCATAAACTTCACCTTGTGCGTTTTTCAGCGGCGCTAGTTGTAAGATATAAATTTGCTCAGCCCAGGAAAATTCGGTGGTGATTGTCTTCCCTTCTAATGTCTGACAATAAAACGGTTCAAGCAAATTGCAGATTTCTGGCTCTAACGCTTCCCTGATTGTTTTTCCTTCCACCTGTTCTTGGGTTAGACCAACAGCCTGAATTTCCGCGCCTTCTGCAATAATGAAACGTAATTTTTTATCAAATAAGTACGCTACACAATTGGGAATATTTTTGGCAAGTGTGCGATAGTTGTGTTCACTTTGGCGGAGTTTTTCTTCAGCTAACTTGCGCTCGGAAATATCTTGCCAAGCTCCAACAATTTCTCGGGTGTTCTTAGCTATATCTCCAACCAACTTGATCTTGTCTTGCATCCAGCGATACGTTCCATCTTTGTGCAAGAAACGGTACTCTAGGCTGTGAGAACCTCGTTCAAATAAATGATGTAATGAGGAAAAGACATAGGATGCATCTTCGGGATGAATGCGGTCACGCCAAAACCTGGAATCCGCCAAAAATTCTTCAGCTTTGTAGCCTAAGATTGAAGTAATGTTATCGCTAACAAATGTAGCACTATAATCACCAAAAGCATTACAGCTATAGATGATGATTGGGCTAGAGCTGAACAAATGCTGCATTCTTGCCTGAGTCATCAGTCGTGCTGCTTCAGATGTCTCTTGCCGCAGATTCTCCTGTAGCACTTCTGACTTCTGTCCTGTTTCCTTTATCGATGTCAAGGTTGTCAGTTCTTCACAAATCAGAAGAATGATCGGATTGGGTGGAGAATCTAGTACTAAGCGAGTACGCACTTTGACTTGTATTAAGTTACCGTTTTTATGAACGAGGCGGGCTTGCCATTGCTCGATCTGATTCGACTGTTTTTGGATCTCAATTAAGTGCGTATTGAAGCGAGCTTGGTCTTCCCAATAAATAACGGTGCTTATTGGCTGATGAGTTATTTCAAAAGAGTCATAACCTAAAGAGACAGCGCCAAACTGACTGACGGAAAGAATGCCTCCCATTGCATTCAACATGAAGCATATACAGGGGAGATTCTCATACAGAGTACGAAGCCGCTCTAAATCAGCTTTATTTTTGGATAGAGCTTGATTTTTTTTAGTTCGATGTTGTTGACTGTTGGAGTTAATCAACGGAGTCTGTTTAAGGTTGGGTTGATTTTGAATAAACTCAGACCAATTCAATATACGATTACCGCTCATTTTTCAATCCTAACCCTCAAAGGAATAATTTATTTGAAGATTAGATGAAGCTTTAATATTTTAATTAAATTCTATTTTAATCGGCACTAAATATTAACAAAGAAGCCAAAAACATAGCTAAAATTGATAGGATTTTAGCAGAATTTCGCTTCCATTGTTAGGTAAAACTTTTTGTAGAACCTTGACCTTTTTTGAAATAATATAAACTTCCTCCTAACTTTTTTCGGAGACAATCTGAACTTGAGAACGGCTGTTCATTGCGATACAGGCTCTCCTCTTAAAAAATAGTAGAAAATCTTAAGCAATGTGACTACTATTTCAATAACTTAAAGATTTGTTTTAAAAGTCAAAATAATGTGAGTATCTCCTCGATCCCTTTCTCCTTTCCCTAGTGCAACGCGGCAAAAGTTTTCCACCACTTCAGTAGGACTAAAGTAAAAGCTTACTCCTCAGGCTCCCCCGCTCCCCCGCTCCGAGAGCTGCCAACTGGTGGATTATTTCTGCCTGGGTGGACTAGGCAGTTTTCCTGGGGCTGATTGGAGAAAGGTAGGAAAAGACGTAGGGGCGTAAGTCATACGCCCCAACCGCCAAAGGAGGTTACTTATGACCAGCAGATGCCCCTGGAAGTTTTAGATTGTAGCATTTCAGCAGAGGCTTTCCCATTAGGAGCTGAATCTATAGGCTATCTGAGGGGGAAATTCTATCTATGTTCTGGCAATTGGTTGATTATAGTATCGTCTTGTCCATTTGCCCAATTAGCAAAGTGCTTGGCTAGGGGGGGTATAAAGACCAAGGGGGTCGTAAATCCGGAAAAGACAAAGGCTCCTTGTATATTATCCAGTGGACTAATAACGGGAAGGCGATCGCTACTGAACGCCACTAAGCAATGATGCCAGGTTCCGGGTAACTGCTCTAAAGCCGGTAAGATTTTCCCCACTTGGGTACGAATGGCAGCTTCGCTAGCGGCTGAATCTACTTCTGCATAAGGGTTAGTGAGAACGCGACTTAACTGACCGATTCGCAAACGACCATCCAGAAATTGTACTGCCCCAGCATCTAAAATGGGGGGTACGGGTTCGTGACCTGGTTGATCCCATAAAGGTTCGACTTCAGGGGTACTGGCTTTCGCTTCGAGTGCAAAACGTTGCGTATTCGCAGGCATGACGATGGTTTGCAGTTGAAGGTCAATCGGTGGAGTTTCAATCAGTTCGGCGTGGGTGAAATATAGCCGCGCTGGAATGCCTGCATCTTTGAGTAAAGCGCGACTTAACCCTCCAGCACAAATAACGGTGTTGGCAGCGTGATAAGTTTTGTTTGCTGTTTTCACTCCCTCGATGCGATCGCCCCGTCGTAGCAGTTCTACCACTTGCTCGATTTGCATTTCCCCCCCGGCACGGCGAAACGCTTCGAGATAACTTTGGTTCATTTTGTCGGGATGGATCTGTCCGTGACGAACAGTAAAAGCCCCTGCGATCGCATCTCGATTCAGCAAGGGTTCCAGTTCACACGCTTCCTCTACACTCAGCAAGCGAGGCGCGATCGCAAAACGGGCATAATTCGCTGCCAGCTTTTCCGCATCATCGTCAGGGCTAATATATAGCAGCAAATCGAGTTCACGAAACTGAGTATCCGCGTCTAATTCCTCGGATAACTGACGATGAATTTCTACCCCTTCCTCACACAGGTGGCGCGTCAATTTTGATGTCCCAGACCAATAAGCTAGACCTCCATAGCTATAACGGGTAGCATTTTGGAGAGTGGCATCTTTCTCTAATAGCAGGACACTGAAGCCCTTTTTGATTAGTTCATAACTGAGTGCTGCACCTGTAATACCGCCACCTACCACAATCCAGTCGTAAGTTTTCATGGATGAAATCAATAATGTCCCTGGTTACCAATACCATTTTGATTTCTTAAAAGGAATCTTTTGCAGGGTTAACCATTGCTCTGCGGCATCAAGAGAGCGAAACTGACCCTGATTATAAAGAAGTTGTAGTACACCTAAAAGCCGTTCATCGCTATCATTACTATCGACTGTTGTTTCCGCTGTTTCAATTTGAACCCCATCCTCACTCAATTCAGTACACTGTTGAAGTAATACCACCAATAATTGAGCCTTATCGATCGCAGCAACTGTTATGTAGTAATCCACTTCACGTTCTTCCGACTCCCCCAGTTGAGGATAATAGGTGCCTTCATTGAAGACCAGATCGCCGTTATAGTTGATGGATACACTCAATGAATCCGAGCGATCGGGTCTTTTTTTGTAGAAGAATGTTACCTCTTTCAAAACTCACCTCCAAGCGTCATTCGATTTTGGATTTTGGATTTTGGATTTTGGATTTGCCCCCCAGATGAATCTGGAGACTTGGAATACTGAATCAATTTTTTGTTTTCCACAACTGTTAGCGCAAGCGGGCGCTCCAAAGGAGCGACAAGTCGGGAGCTTGAGACCTTTTGAGTTTTTGGTCAAAATTGAATGAGGCTCC
>JBFLZA010000313.1:0-10093 GCA_040756535.1 Cyanobacteriota bacterium | reverse complement strand
CTGCCGTTCTGCGTATCGCGACTTCTACGATGCGGACTACTGGCTCGACGACAACCACCTCGGTTTTCGAGTTGTCTGTACTGCGGCGAGGACTCTGTAGCCCTTTTCTCTTTTGCCTTTTTGCCCTTTACCCTCTATACTTTTCTCTCTTGGGCAGAATGCCCAAATTTTTTTTTGATTTTTAGGGTATCAGGGAAGCGCTTTCGAGATAATGTTTTAGCCTTCAACTACAATCTAGAGCAAACTAGAGCAAATTCAAACACAACTACGTGACAATCGCTCCGCTCACCCAAGCGTGGGGAAATGCACAGATATTCCCCAAAGCCCGACATAGCTTTTCTCTTGTTGCCAGGTAGATGTATAGCTAGCTGCCCTAGAAGTTACGAGTAAAAAGCCAGCAGTGGAAGATTTGGAGTCATTGCTCGCTGAAAAGCTGAAGGAAGTAGGACAAAACCCTACTGAAATGCTTTTTGCGAAACAATGAGAGCATCACCATTTCGTTCTTGTTTTTATGGATGAACTGCTGCGCCAACTCATTACAGAGGTGTGTCAGCACCCACTCAAAAGCCTGAAGAGGCGGAAGGCGATGAATCGGCTGCTCGTTCAAATTCAACAACTGCCGGGATTGTGGAAATCTTCCCACTCTGACTATTTAGAGGCTCTGAATCAAACCTTTGAATGGGTAAGCCGAAAGATTTGTCAAGACTTTTATCTGGATAATCCCTTAATTCAAAAGCGGTTGGTGCAGTGGATTAACAGTTACCAGCGCTGGCGAATTAAAGACCTATATTCACCTGATAAGCGTGCTTCACTCAGCTTGGATGCAACAATTGGGGGTGAGGAAACGGAAACGACCTTTCTCGAAAAACTGTCAGAAACGGGTTTTAACGCTCCTACTCGCAGCGGTTTTGATGCCTATATCGAACAAATTGAGAGGGAGCAACAACAATTCATCAGTTTGGCACTGGAAGGGTACATTGAGGAAGACCCAGAGGGAAAACTAGGGAATTGTCATCCCAAAGCACGTCCAGATTGTAACTGTCAGTTGCTCACTCAGAGGTTGCTGTTGAAAAGCCCACCGGATAAGCTGGCTGGCATTGCTAAAGATCTGGGTATCAAGGACCAAACCTTATATTCTCACTGGAAACGAAATTGTCTCCCCCTCCTCCAAGAGGTTGCTAAGGAGCTAGGCTATCAACCGGAGCCTTGAGCGATGAACAGCACAGATACACCACTTTTAACAGTTCCACTCGGTACGGAAGCCCATCGTATCGCGAGGCGTTTGGCGGCTGAAGCGGTGCAACTGGCGGCTGAACCAGCTAGACGTGAGGTAGGTAAGCGAGTTTACCTGAATGCACTGGCAGTCTATGCGGTTCACAGCTATCTGAAATGGTTGGCATACGAGACGGATATCAGTGAAGGTGACTGTTGGCATCCGGTTGTGCGGAGTCGATGGGATGTGGCGGATTTGGTGATTCCTGGGGTTGGGAGGTTAGAGTGTCGTCCGGTTTGGGAAGGGGAGACGGCTTTTGCTGTGCCTGCTGAAGTGACGGAAGACCGAATTGGCTATGTGGTGGTTCAGCTTGGGGAACAGTTAGACCGAGGGACGTTGCTGGGGTTTGCGCCTGCGGTTGCTGCTTCTATGCTGCCAGTTCAGTTGCGGGTTGCGGACTTACAGTCTCTCGATGCTCTCATGGAGTATCTCTATCGACTGGAAGTGGCGAATGAGTTTCTGCAAGGGGATGACTCGGTGGCGGTGCAGGTGCGGGAGGTGCTGGAATCTCGCTCAATGTCCGAAATTGTCGCGCAATTGGAACGGGTTTATCGGATTGAGCCGGAAGATGAAAGACCGTATGCGGTGAAGGATATTTTAACGGGTAGCGTTGTTGGGGCGGGGAGCGCTCGCGAGTCTATGGCTGAGGATGATGAGGATGAGATTGAGTTACTGGAACTGGCAGAGGAGTTAGTAGAAAAGTTGGCACAGATTTGGGAAGACGATGACATGACAGCCTCATGAGCAAAGTGATCGCACTGATTGTTGCAGTTGCCGCCAGAAGAATTGACTCTCCTGTTGCTTATCCTTTCCCGTGAGGAGCTATTGAAAGGGTTCCGAGAGCAATCTAGCTGAAGAAGATAGGGTCGAACACTTGAAAAAATTTCTTGGAGAAATCTGCATAACTTTTGCTAAGAGGGCTGGTTTATCTATGAAAAGTTACTCCAGGAAACTCAACAATGGACGAACAACGCCTCGAAGTCTATCTAAATCTGATTCAAGCGCTACTCAACTGTTCTGATGGCGAGGAATCGCAGATTTTGAATGCCTACCAAGACCTAGTTGATGATGGCTTAGTGCAGACGATGAAACAGGTAGCCGCAGAACTCGCCAAAGAGGGGGATGAGCATACAGCTAATTGGTTGCAAAATGTCGCCACTCAACTAGCTGCTGAGATTGACTACAAGTTGGCTCTAGCTGTCTTGACTCGCGAAGTGTTTCCTGAAGATTGGGCTAGAACTCACAGAAGCTTAGGTGTTGTTTACTATGACCGCACTTTTGGAGATCCAGCAGAAAATCTAGAACAGGCACTTGCCTATCATGAAAATGCCTTGCAGGTCTATACTCGTGAGGTTTTTCCAGAAGAATGGGCATTGACTCAAGACAATCTGGGAAATATCTACGGTAAGCGGATGCGGGGAAAACACCCAGAGAATTTAGAACAAGCGCTTACGTGTTACAAAAATGCCCTTCAGATTTTCACCCGCAAGGATTTTCCAGAAACATGGGCAACCATCCAAAATAAGCTCTCAGATACATATTGGCAAAGAATCTGGGGGAATCGAGCTGAAAATTTGGAACGCGCTATTGGTTTACACCTACGAAGATTTCCCAGAAGCTTGGGCTAGATCGCAAAGTAATTTAGGTGTTACGCACCAGGAACGCATTCTGGGTAATTCAGATGAGAATCGCGAACGGGCGATCGATCACTACAAAAATGCACTTCAGGTCTATACTCCTACTGTTTTTCCCCAAGATTGCCTTGACACAGCCACTTACCTAGGCAACCTCGCCTTTACTACCGAATCATGGTCTGAAGCTATCCAAAGATATGCTGCGGCTATTGAGTCTCTTGAACGACTCCGTGCTAGAGCAACTTCTGAATTACGTCGTCAAAAAATATTAGAAGAAGATATTGACATCTACGAAAGTATGGTTCAAGCCTGCATCAACAATGGGCAATTGGCGCTGGCGATGGAATATGTTGAGCGCTCGCGCTCTAAACGCCTCGTAGATTTGATGGCAAGTTACGAACTTGACAAAGGTGGCGAAATTCCCCAAAAAGTTGAGGAATTATTGCAGCAGTATGAAAAACTGCAAGAGCAAATTGACAAAGAACGCTCCCAAAACAAATCCGACAACAACCGAGAACTGATGGGAGTGGGAAGCAAAATACACGATCGTGCTGCAACGCAAGCTTACCCCGCAACCATTCAAGCATTAGAATCTGAGAAACAGCAAATTTGGGAAAAACTCCGCAAACTAGACCCCGTGCTGGCTGGTGAAATTCAAGTTAGCGCTCCAGACTTTTCCACGATCCAGACGCTTATCGACCAGCCCACTACCGCCATCCTCAGCTTCTACACCACTAACAGCGATACCCATATCTTCGTCCTGCGGCAAAATCACATTACTCTCCACACTTGTACTGGACAAGGACTAAAGACGTTACAAAACTGGATTGTCCGGCACTGGTTACAACCCTACATTCAAGAGGGAAACACTTGGATGTCTCAAATCAGTACCTTCTTAGTCGAACTGGCTCAACGCTTGCAAATTACTGACCTGATTTCTGAGCAGCTTCAGGGTATTACTGAACTGATCTTAGTGCCTCACCTAGCGATGCACCAGGTTCCCTTTGCTGCATTACCCATTGGAGACAATCAATACCTGGGAGACAAGTTTCTTATTCGCTACATCCCTAGCTGCCAAGTCTTGGAGTTTTGCTCTCAACGCGGCGAAGTGGAAGGTAGTCTCACCTACGGCATGGTGGAAGACGCCACCGAAGACCTCCCCTGCGCCAGTTTTGAAGGCGAACAAATTGCCCAAATGTACAACGTCCCTGAAAACCGCCGCCTTAAAGGTCGCAGTCAAGCCAGTGTCAGCAACTACAGACAGTTAGCAAAACAAGTTCAGGTACTCCACTCCAGCCATCATGCTCAATCCCGCCTCGATAATCCCCTAGAATCGAAGCTGGAATTAGGAAATGGCAGTATCACTTTGGGGCAGCTAATGACTCCAGGCTGGCGACTGCCTAACCTTTCGGATGTCTTTCTCTCCTGTTGTGAGACTGGTCTGGGTGTAACCAAAATAACCGATGATATTTTGACTCTCTCTAGTGGTTTCTTGTGTGCTGGTGCGAGAAGCGTAGTCAGTACCCTCTGGTCTGTAGATGATTTAGCTACAGCGCTATTTTCCATCTTCTACTATCAACACCGACAAAAAGGGAAAAGCCGTCCAGCCGCGTTGCAACAAGCGCAAGAAGAATTGCGCTCTCTGAGCGGACAAACTCTTGCCACAGTCTACCAACCGCAGATGGTGGCACTCTTTGACCAGCAATTCAAGCAATTAGACAAGATTCGCAAGGAAGCGAAAGCCAAGCGTGATGCGGAAACCCAAAATACTCCGGCTTATCTGAAATGGGATAAAGAGTACAAGCAGCTTTTTCAAGCGGCTTCTGACACCCGCAAAAACATCGACAAGGTGAAAAACACAATCAACGCTGTGTGCCAAGACCCCTTTCCATTTTCGCACCCCTTCTATTGGGCAGCTTTCACCTGTTCTGGATTGCGCTGACCTAATATCTTGCTGGGTAGTTTCAATTGCAGCTACACAAACAAAACCTGCCTCCACAGGTTTCAATACTCTTGATTTTCCATCAGTCCGCTTGCGCGGACTTTGTTTTTGTAGCCGCGAATTCCATTTGCTCTAACGAGGTTCTCAGTAAAATTCGCGAATTTTTTCCTTGAGTTCTGCATAATTTTTTCGCCTTGCCCTGGTTAATACATGGAAGCCCACAGCAGAGGATTCAAAGCTCAAACTTCCAACCTATCAAAAGCTGAATCAAGAAATTACTCAACATTTAGAGGGAAAGAAAATGCTAGCAAATGAAAAAGCCTTGGGAGCTTTAGCCGCCGCTGCCTCATCTATTCCTGGCTCTGTAACCGTAGCAACCATTACCACCCCTGCTTCTGGAATTGCAGGAGTCTTGGGATTCACCACGACGGCAGCCGTTACACTGCCAGTCGCAGGTATTGTTGTTGCCGCAGCAGCCATTGGTTATGGCGTTTACAAGGGAGTGGAAGCAGCAAAAAACAACTCTTAAACTCTCCTAACAAAATGAGGAAATTTATTCCTTGAAATTTGCATAATTTTTTCGCTTTCACCTGGTTAATCAATGGAAGTCTGGAGCCGAGGATTCAAAGCTCAGACTTCCAACAATTCAAAACATAAGTATGGAGACATCAAATGGCTATTGTAATTCCCAGTATCAAAGGCAAAATGGGTGACACTGAATTCTACCAAGCCACAATGAGTGCCAGCGACTTGGTGCATCGGGTACGTCCAGCCAGCGAACTTGATGAATGGGCAACAATGACTGTTGAAGACCGATTGCAACGGGAACCAGATCTGAAGCGAATTCAAGCAGAAATTGCTCCCTACATTGCCCAGACAAAAGACCGCTTTTTCGGTTCAATGATTGTCTTGGTCTACAAAGGAGAAATTCACTTTGAAAGTATGAAAGAGCTAAAATCAAAGCTCCCGATTGCCTACAAAACAGTAGTAGAAAACATGGGAGTTCTCACCATTGACGGTGGTTCTCTAGTAATGCTTGATGGTCAGCACCGACTGTTAGCACTTGAGAAAGTAATCAAAGCTCAAGTAGATGGGCTCTTTCGTGAGGAAGTGCCAAACGATGAACTATGCGTTATTTTCATCAACCATGAAAGCCAGGAAAAGACGCGGCGCATTTTCAACAAAGTCAATCGCTACGCCAAACCAACCAACAAAGGCGACAACATTATCACTAGTGAAGATGACGGCTATGCGATTATTGCCCGACTTCTGCTGAGCGATCGCGCCCCACTCAGCGTTCGAGATAAAGGCAGCAACGATGTGATTGTTGAGTGGAAGAAAACCTCCTTACCTGCCCGAAGTACAAAACTCACCACCATCAGCATTGTCTACGAAACTGTAAAACTCATCCTTAACAGTCAAGACATGCAATTCGATATCAAGACGCGCCCTAGCGAAGACGAACTCGACCTTGCCTACGAATTGGTTGAAGATTTCTGGAACATCGTGCTGGAAGGATTACAACCTTACCAAGAGGCACTTGCAGACAGCAGCCAAATCCCAGATATGCGTAAGCCCGATCAGCCCTACTCGCTCCTATTCAAACCGAGCGCTCAAATCGCCATCTTCCGAGGTTTGACCCTAGCAACAAAAAATAACCGCCTCACCCTTACTGAAGCTGTCCAGCGTGCCAACAAGATCGACTGGCGGATAACTTCACCTATCTGGACAAACATCCTTGTCCTCCCTAACGGCGCAATCCACAAACAAACAGAAGCCAACCGACTGGCATCAAAGCTCATTGCTTATCTGATTGCCGCTGACAAGATGTCTCAACAAGAGGTAGAGGATATCTGGCGGTCATACAACTTAGCACGGGGCTACGACATTCACAATTCTGGTTCGGGAACTAAGTCAGAATCTTTACCCAAACCTGTACCCGAAGTCATCTCTCCCTTTGAAGCCAACGCGGCTTGAAGAGATGGTGAAAGAAGCGATACTTCTTCCGTCTGATCACTCTCCGTAAACATGAGGCTAGTGCAGCCTCGCACAAATAACTAAAGCATTTGAAATTCTCCTATATCCCCATCTTGTGTAGGAACTGCTTAAAAAGTTCTGCGAACTGTACTAGCCTGCTAGCAGCTCGTTTCACCCAGGCAGATACAGCTACTACTATCGCTAAAGCTGTCGTGTAAGTAGCACGAGGTCGAACCAAATTTTGACGTACTCGCCCAAAGGGGTGGAATAGATGTCGTCAACCCGCCACTTCCCGACAGAGGGAGATGCAAAAACCACTGGCTTACAGGAATGAGTGCAAGTTTTAAGGGTGGTCACAACTGATGTTACTCAGATAACCACCCTACTCAGTGCCTATAAAGGCTTATCCTCTTATGCTATCGCTCCGCTCACCCAACCGTGGGCAAATACAGAGATATCTCCAAAAGCGTTGTTTTTGGGACGTTTACTACACAAACGCCTTAGATAACTCATTAAGAAAACCAACTCATTCTCTGGGAAAATGCCTAAGAGTATGTCCGCTTCCAGAGATTGAAGTGAAAAATGACAGGCACGGCAAGGCAAAAGTCCTTACGCAAGCTGAGATACAGCTACTCTTTAGCCAAGGATTTCAGGAGGATCGCGATCGCGCCTTATTTGGTATTTGCCTATTTTCTGCCTGCCGTATTCGGGAAGCCTGCACTTTAAGAGTATCCGATGCCTACGATGCTGCCGGGAGAGTCCTGCCCAGGCTCACGATCAGGAAAGCCAACACCAAAGGTAAACTTGCTACTCGCAGTATCCCCATCATCGAAGACCTCCGGGTACTTCTTACCAACTACCATCCTCCATCAGGTCAACCTTATTTGTTTCCTGGTCGCTTTGGCGAACATTTCCAGCCTGATTCAGCCGACAAAGCTTTGAGAAAAGCCTGTAAGCTTGTCGGGTTGATTGGCGTCAGCACTCATAGCTTTAGGCGCACTGCTCTTACCCTGATGTCCGACAACCGCGTTCCACTACGAGTCATCCAAGAAGTTTCTGGACATCGTAATTTGGAACAACTCCAAGCCTACATTGAAGTTCGCGACGAGCAGGTTTTAGGTGCCGTCACCGGCTTATCCATGCTCTCTCCTCTCCCCGATTCCGAAAAATACCCATATCCCGGATTGCAGGAGAAACCAACTCAACAGCAGGTGGATTCCCTAAACCCGTCAGAATGAGTAATGACTATTAACTTAAGAAATCATCACAATACCCATGACTATGACGAGCGCTCCCCTAAGTTGGAAGGAACTAGAAACCCTCACCGACTATCAAATTGACCCCGTAAACGGTCCCACTAATGCCCAAGCCCGACTACGCTTGTTTGGTCTTCCTCAAGCCGACGTGCGAGTAACGCTCTACCGCGACAACCATGCCTGGTGTCCTTACTGCCAAAAAGTCTGGCTTTGGCTTGAAGAAAAACAAATCCCCTACCGCATTGAAAAAGTGACAATGTTTTGTTACGGGGAGAAAGAAAGCTGGTACAAGCGCAAAGTCCCATCGGGAATGTTACCAGCACTGGAGTTAGACGGTCGTCTAATTACCGAAAGCGATCACATTTTGCTCGCTCTAGAACAAGTCTTTGGTCCTTTAGGGCAGGGTATGGAAAGCCCGACAGTACTACCCCTGCGCCAACTCGAGCGACTTTTATTTAGAGCTTGGTGTAGCTGGCTTTGCTATCCAATGGTTTCGCCTCAACAAGAGCAGCGCCACCGAGAGCAATTTATCAAAGTCGTAAATAAGGTTGAGATGGCTCTCGCCTCTACTCCCGGTCCATATTTCCTGGAAGAGTTCGGTACGGCTGATGTCATCTTCACGCCTTATCTCGAACGCATGAACGCCAGTCTGTATTATTACAAAGGCTACTCGCTGCGAGAGGAGAATCCTTACTTGGCTGCATGGTTCGATGGGATGGAAAGCCGACCGACTTATCGCGGCACGATGAGCGACTTTCACACCCACGCTCATGACTTACCGCCTCAGATGGGAGGTTGCATTGAAAACGGTGAACCGAAGATGCTGTTGAATAAAAATAGGGTGGATAATGGTCCTTGGATTGGGCTGCCTGATGTGGCTTACCCAGAACCGGAAAGCTCCCGTGCTGAAGCGCTGTATCGGGTGATTTTGCATCGCGCTAATATTATTCGAGTCAATCCGGCTGATGATGAATTGTTTGAAATAGCTCTGCGTTGTGCATTGACTTGGATGATGACAGGTGTTGTGTGTGTGCCGCCGACTGGCTCGGATCGGGCGCTGAGATATTTACGAGATCGCATTAATGTACCTCGCGATATGTCGATCTTTGCTGCCAAGCGACTCAGGGAGGCACTAGAAAAAACGGCAAGCTTTGTCGGTGATGAACAAGGTCAGCCGATTCCGATTAAGCATCGACGGGACCAAGACCCGGCTTATTTTGCTAGAAATTAGAGACTACTCAAGGTGGGACAGCTCATAGCGTCCCTGCCTGAATCATGAACAAACCATTAAGTATATTTACTGGTCTTCCTTCCGACAGAAGTGCATAAAGGCTAACTCTATGTCAACCCCAAAAACTACCAAAATGGAACTTAGGCGTCAATATAAATTTTTACAAGAAAAACTAGGCGACAGAGACTTAAAGCACTCTCAAAATATTCAAAATAACAAGACGGCTTGAATCAGACCGATGAAAATTGATACGAATGAGAAAGCCTCTGGTAGTGAGCCGGAGGCTTTCTTTTTGACAGAATGAGCATGTAAGCGCCTATAACCCTCAAGAATCGGTGACAGGCTCGACTATTCCCCTCAAGATTAGTCCGTACTTATCATTTACCGCACGAACGATTTCGAGTACAGCCAATTCTTGTGACATTAGCTACAACAGAAGAGGGTGCCAGAAAAAGTCTCTAGAGAAAGAGGCTGCAACCCGAAGTATTTAGGAAAAAATTGAATGTGGCTGAAGTTCGGCGTTAGTTGTGATAACGCCTTGGTTTGTATTGAAGATATTCCCAGTGGTAAAACAGCTCTCACCTGTCTATATTGCGGCGGAGGCTTAACCGCTAAGAAGGGCAGGGTTAAGGAGCATCACTTTGCCCATACTCCAGAAACCTGCCGTCCTGTTGCTCATCGGGTGGCTTATCGGGATTTTCCCGCTCTTCCGCTCTACGATAACTTCAACATCCAGTTGTCCGGGAAAGAGTTGGAAGAACTGAAGGTTTTTTGGAAAAA
>JBFLZA010000312.1:0-10110 GCA_040756535.1 Cyanobacteriota bacterium | reverse complement strand
GACGAGCGAGAGCAGTAACAATTCAAAATTAAAAATTCAAACCAAGCTCTAAACTTCATTAATCGAGTTCAGAGCTTCATTAGCCGAGTTTAGAGCTTTATTTCTCACATCTTGCAGCTACCATGCTCACCCGCCTGGGGTTTAAACCCCAGGCTCATAGCAAAAGTCCTCTGAAAGAGGACTAATAGCATGTCCGGTTAAACACCCGTAATTCTATGTAGGGGCGGGTTTATGCAATCAGTTAGCTTGGCACATCGATAATTCTCAATCAAAACCCGCCCTTCGACTTGATTTTATTAGGGTTAATCAGCCGGACTTGATATGATTTGCTGGACATCATATGAATCATCCTACACAACAGCGATGAGGACACGGCATTGCCGTGTCCCTACGAAATAGGGGTAACTTTTTTTCTGAAAGCCTTTAATAATGATTGCCCACTTTCCGATGATGTACCGCAGTTAAAGCATCGGGTTTAGAGACACGACCAGCTGAAACCGTAGCATAAATCGTCCAGTGATCGCCGCAATCCATCCGACTTTTTACTTCACATTCCATATAGGCAAGAGCATCTGCCAAAATAGGAGAATTATTGCTGGCTGGATAGGTTTTGAGTCCTGCAAAGCGATCGCTACCAGGAGGAAAGCGCTTGAGGAAGTGCTTCATTAGGGCTTGGTAATTGCCTTCTTCCAAGACGTTGAGGACTAAGCGATCGCCAAAATGCAACAATGATTCAATCGGTCGATCTTTGGCAACCGCAACCGCAACACCCAAGGGTTTAAAACTCGCTTGCGTCACCCAAGAGGCAAACATCGCGCTGCTGATATTGCCTTTTTTCGCGGTAAGAATATACAACCCACTGCTGAGTCTACCTAAGGCTTTTTCTAAATCAGAATCAATCGCTTTGATTTGCTTAATCGTGCGATCGCGCGTTAACCACTGCCCTAAATCTGTCCCCGCTTCTTCACACAAATGGTAAATTTCTTCGTTGGGTGTTTCCTTAACTAAAATCGGGGGAAAGGCAGGATTCAACCCTAAATCGCGGAATTTATTAATCAGCAAATAAGCAGATTGACTATCCTCAGCACCTGATTCAAAGATACCAAACGACTGCTTCGCCTTAGTCGCCGCTAAGATAGTGCTAATTGCGGTTTGCGTCGCCGTCGCCACTTCTCCACTTGTCGGCGGAGTCCCTAGCACCAACCCCGATGCCATACTCACCAATTCTTTCACCTCTTGGGGGTCAGCCGATCGCAAATCCATCATTTCCACCGCGACACCCGTTTTGGTGATACCGTGGGCGATCGCTTGCGAGAGGCGCTCGCTAAATCCGTAATCGGATAGGTAAAATACAGCAACGGTGGTTGCTGCCTTCGCCTGTTCCTCACTCCACTGACGGTAGCGTCCCACCAGTTCAGTCAGGTTGTGATGCAACAGTGGCCCATGTCCGGTGGCAATGGTAGCGAGGGCTGGCAATTCCTTCATCCGCTTCAGGGCAGACAGTACGGAACGAGCATTCGGCCCCATTAAACAGTCATAGTAATATTTAAAGTCTTCTTCAATTAAGTCTAAATCTTCATCAAAGGTGTGGTCGTCGCAATAATGCATCCCAAACGCATCACAGGTGTAGAGAATCTGCGTTTTAGCATCATAGGTAAAAATAGTATCCGGCCAATGCAGATTCGGTGCAATGACGAATTCCAGAATATGCCCATTACCTAAATCTATGCGATCGCCATTTTTCACAATCTGCGACTGAAATGGCTGATGCACCCAATTTTCCAGGAACTGAATCGCCACTTTTGAACCCACAACGGTAACGTGGGGGGCGAGTGCCAGCATATCTTTAACCAACCCACTGTGATCGGGTTCGGTGTGGCTGACAATTAGGTAATTCAGTTGATTGGGGTCAATCAGTCCTGCTAGGGTGTCTAGATACAGTTGGCGAAACTTTTCGTGAGACGTGTCTACTAAGGCGGTGCGTTCGCCTTGAATTAAGAAGGAGTTGTAGGTGGTGCCATTTTGTAGCCCGAATTCAATGTCGAAGCGATCGCGATCCCAATCTAGAGAGCGAATTGCCGTTGTTTCAGGTGCAATTTCCACTGTCTGCATCGTCAATCGGCGTTGAACTTTTTCAGCAACGGCTACCATCAGTCGCCTCCTTTGATGTAATTCAGTTAATTTGTCTTTACATTCATCAAGCTTACCTATTGTTTTTTGTTTTTGGGTTAGGATTATCTTATGAATGAATTCAGAATTTTATAGGGGTGGGTTTTTTCGGTAAAAGTGCTAGCTGATGATTAATCAAAATTTCATCGGACGATGACGATTACTGAACCGATGACGATGCTAACCGATTACGCGATCGCAGCAGAGACATCATTGTTTGCTGTATTACTGGTTCGCGTTGCTCATTTTCATCGACACAAATGCCACTGGTTTTGGGCTGCAACTTTCAGTGCTGTAGCTCTAGCTTCAATAGCTGGAGGAACGTATCACGGATTCACACTATACCTTGAAGGCACAACCAAGGGGATTTTGTGGCAGGTTACTGTCTACTCCATTAGTTTAGCTAGCTTCTTGATGCTGTCAGGAACTATCATTGCTTCAGTACCAAGCCAATTGCAACAATGGTTCCTAGTTGGAAGTGGATTAAAATTTTTGTATGTTGTGGGTTCGTTGTACTTTATTGATGCGGCAGCGATCGATAAGAGTTTCGCCTATGTAGTTGCTGATTATATTTCTGCAATGGTGGTGGTGCTGATACTGCAAGCCTACGCCGCCTATCGTTGTAAATCTCAAAGTGCGGGATGGATAATTGCCGGGATTTTAGTTTCATTCGTTGCTACAGGTATCCAGCAAAGCGGCTTCATGTTGGCTAAAAACTTTAACCATAATGATATTTACCACATCATTCAAATGATTGCTTTCTATTTGTTCTATAGAGGAGCGCACTTACTTAAAGATTGGTAGATAACACCCTTTTCAGCTTAAGTCTTCTTTTTCTTAGAGCCTTTGAGCCTTGGAGCCATCTGCCTTATCCTCACTAAAAAAGGGGGAGTTAACCCGGATTTGGTATGAAACTCTTGCATTGTATTTAATCCAAAATCCAAAATCTAAAATTTAAAATAGCTTCGGTCAGAGGCGATAAAATCTAAGGAACGAGCATCAAATGCCGACGAGGAAACTTTATGCCTTCCCCCTTTCCAGGGATGAACCCTTACCTAGAACATCCTGAAATCTGGCCAGGAATACATTTGTTACTTATTAGCGAGCTGACTAAGTTCCTGTCTCCTCAACTACGCCCCAAATACAGAGTTTCCGTTGAAGTGCGGATGTATGAAACAATTGGGGGACAATCCCTACTCGTTGGCATTCCCGATTTAACTGTCAAAGGTTCACAGGCGGCAACTAAACAGCCAATGACCAATATTGCAGTTGCACAACCTCCAACTCAACCCCAGACAGTAGAAGTTCCCGTACCAGAAACAATTAAGCAAGGTTATTTAGAAGTGCGAGAGGTTGCCACGAGGGAAGTCGTAACAGCTATTCAAATACTCTCTCCTATTAATAAACGTTCTGGGGAAGGACGCAAGCAATATGAAACTAAAAGAAATAAGGTCTTAGGCAGTTCAACTCATTTAGTTGAAATTGATTTACTGCGGAGAGGGGAACCAATGCCAGTTTATCCCAGCAGTATTCAAACTCATTATCGAATTTTAGTCAGCCGAGGGGAGCGTCGTCCTCAAGCAGATTTGTATGCATTTAATTTGCCAGATACTATTCCCTCATTTCCCTTACCTCTGAAGTCTGGAGATAGGGAACCCTTAGTAGATTTACAGTTATTGTTGAGTAATGTGTACGACCAGGCAAGTTATGATTTGGCAATAGATTATACTCAAGAACCAGTACCGCCATTGTCCGAAGAAGATAGGGTTTGGGTCAATACCTGGTTAACGGAGCAACAACTGCGATCGCGCTAAGGATGCAACACTGTCGCGATCGCATCCTTGATTATTTGCGGACTCAAAATCCCACCGCTCAACTGCCAATTCCCAAACGAATGGCTAAAGCAGGAGTGAAGGGAATGAGTGTCGCTGCCATCAAAAACAGTGCTACCAATCCTAAAATGGCTCGCTTGTCATCAGGTTCTGTGATTTCATTGAGACTGGGACGCTCTAAACCACGCTGCAAGAACAAAATCACGATCGCCCAATACAAAACAATGGGATTTGCTGGATTGGCCAAAGCGACAATCCCCAAGATTACCAATGTAGCGATTGTTGTGCGTCGGGCTGTTTTGCGGCCGTAAATCGCTTGTACAAATCGCCCTCCATCTAGCTGTCCTGCTGGCATTAGGTTCAATGCCGTTACCACCAAGCCCAGCCAACCGATAATGGTTAACGGGTGAACATCGACTAAATTTCCCTGTAGGGCATCCCCTAGGAAAATGCGTGACAGTATTCCCACTAAAATCGAACCCTGGAAAAACTGAACAGGCATTTGAAACTCACTGCCTTGATGGGAAAGCAAAAATCCCAGCATGAGCATGAGTAAAGAAACGATACCGCCTGCTGCTGGCCCAGCGAAGGAGATATCAAATAAAGCGGTTCGGTTGGGTAATAACGACTCAAAGCGAGTAATGGCACCAAAGGAAGCAATTTGCCAACTAGGGATTAAAAACGGCCAACTGAGTTTGACTTTATGACGAATTGCCTGCCACCAGTGGCCCAGTTCGTGAGCCGCTAAAACCGTCCAAATCCCGGCACTTATAGGGAGAACTTCCCGAAATCGCTGCGGATTTTGGAAGAAATCAAAGTTAAGTAGCAATCCGGATGCTTCCAAGGTTGTGGCAATGGTTGCAACCAAAAGGACAATTGATAGAATTTTTTGGGGTAGGGTCGCCGGTTGGGGATCGTTGCTACTCGGAAGAACAATGACAACGGGTTTTTCTTCAGGACTTTCCACTAAAAATAGTCGATAGCGATCGCCCAATCGTTCCTCTACAGCGGTAGATAAACGGGAATACACCTCCTCAGGAGTGGAACCGCGCATATTGCCTTTGAAAATCACTCCTTCTTGATAGGGAATCGTTTCAGTAGCAAAGAAGGTATCTATCCCAAAAATTCCTTGAAGAAGTTTTAAGTCTTCTGCAGGGATGGGAACGACCTCAGTTGCAGGGGGATTCGTACCGTCGCTGGAAGAAGGTTGTGACTGAGCCGTTTGTGACGCTTGCTCCTGTAGCTTTTCGTTAAGTTGCAAGGGTTCAGCTTTGTCATTGAGCAGTTTCTTCGCTCGTTCTTGCAACACCGCATCCTGACCAGCTTCTCTTAATTGTTTGCCTAAGTAGATGTAAATTCCTGCTGATACCAGCAATAAAAAGAGAACGCCCACAATATTGAGATATATCCCCGCCGCAAATAAGCCAAAAAACAATAGCCAGGGAACCATCAAGACAACGGACTGCAACCAAGCTAAAATTCCCAATTTGCCGTAAGTTCGAGCACGGTTGAAGCCCCAACCCATGACCCCGATAGCCACAAGAAGGATTAAAAGTGTTGTAGTTGTCTGTGATCCATTAAACATTTTTATTTTTATACTATTCGTTGTTTTTTATTCAGGTAAGAGCGTTAGTTAATCGAGAGGGGATGGGGGAGAAAATGCCTTAGCTCTCAACCTCGGCTATTGTTGTTCCAACTTTGAACGGCAGTTCTGAGATTGCCTTTGTATTCTGTCAGTAAGCGATTACCTTCTTCTTTGTCTACTCCTGTCCAATGCATCAATAGTGCCAGTTTCACCTGACGGTCACTGCGCTCTAGCAAGTAACCCGCTTCTTCTCGGCTTAGATTGGTGAGGTCTTGCAACATTCTCAGAGCGCGATCGTGCAGTTTTTTATTGGTAACGGCAACATCCACCATACGATTGCCGTAGACTTTCCCCATGCGTACCATTACGCCAGTGGAAAGAATATTTAAAGCCATCTTCGTAACCGTACCGGCTTTGAGTCGCGTGGAACCGGCTAGCACCTCCGGGCCAACCAACAGCCGAATATCTATGTCCGTTTCTACACTGGCTTGGTCGGCTGGAACACAGGCAATTAAAATCGTCGTAGCTCCTCGCTGTCGTGCGGCTTGCAGGGCACCATGAACAAAGGGGGTCGTGCCACCCGCCGTAATGCCGACAACAACATCGAGTTCTGTGACATGACGCATAGCGATCGCTTCTGCACCATCTTCGGGGCGATCCTCCAAGTCTTCTGAACTCCGAACTAAGGCTCCAGCTCCCCCAGCAATAATACCCTGAACCAGCTCAGGCGGTGTACAAAAGGTAGGAGGACACTCAGCAGCATCGAGTACTCCCAATCGTCCACTGGTTCCCGCTCCCACATAAAAGAGGCGTCCACCTCGACTCAGCGCCTCAGCAGTGAGGTCAATCGCTTGCGCTAACTGAGTTTGAGCATCAGCGATCGCACTGAGAGTTTTGGCATCCTCGCGATTGAACAAATCAACCAACTCTGAGGATGTCAACTGGTCAAGATTCTGACTGTTCGGGTTAACCTGTTCGGTGAGCAGATGACCCCGCTCCTCCAAATTCTTCATGCTTGTTTTGTGCCCTTGTGCATTTTCAATGTATTGAATCCTCTTGAGGGGAGGATTCTTGAGTGTAGCGATGGCTTCTGGTCTTACGCCTTTCCCTCCCTAGAAGAACTTGTACACTCACGACCCATATACCGGTATAGGTTGACTTCGGATGCTCCCGCAACTTGCCAGTGCAATCTCCAAGAACTTCCGGACGTTTACAAAAGTCCTTCTAGCTGCCGACGAATGCGTTCTAAGTCAGAATTTTCCACTTCTTCGCTTGATTCTTCGGGTTGCTCATCTTCCGATTGCCAGTCGGTTTGTTCCACATTCGCTTCCGGTGGAAGTTCTAACTTTCCAGCTTCAATAAGTTCCCAATCATAATCATTGCGGCGACAAAACTCCTCAATTTCATCCGCACCGATTTCCTCAACCGTAGCTTCTGGGAAGTCTTGCGCTTCTAGCATCACGCCAAAGCGGGTGGCATCGTCTTCTGATTCAAACATCAGTATTTTATTGCGATCGCCCATCCGAATGGTGTGAATTCCCTCGTTTTCTGTCCGGGCATTAAATAAGAGAATGTATACTCGCTTGGGTGCAATCATAAATCGTTGATCGTGTTTGGGGGTACGCGCTGAACAAAAACCGTCCTTTCCTAGATTAATGGAGTTTTCGTATCCTGCTCAACCAACCCCTTATCTCCCGTCTTAGAAACGTTGTGCACAATTAAGCAACGATGCGACCATAACGAGCCGTTACCGTAGCTGCTGGATTTTCTTGATTGCACAACCACGCCCACATCTGATCTCCCAGACAGAAATGCCACCACTCCCCAAGATGACGGCGAAATCCAGCCGAGTGCATAACATCCCGCAACAGCTGTCGATGGGCATGATAAGGCTTTTCTGGTTGATTGGCGTAATAATCGGGATGAGAGCGAGGCGAGAGTTCGTCAATTGCTGAACCCATATCAATTAACTCTCCTGCCGCATCTACCAAGGTGAGATCGATCGCAGCACCAGTACTGTGAGGTGGTGGCGTCATGGGATTGAGGCTGGGTAGTGCCCAAATTTTATAAACCTCCTGCCAAATCGCCTCGCGCTGGTGCTCAGATAGGGTTTCTGAATTTAATTGTCGTGCCTGAACCACCTCAACGAAGGCGTACTGTACCATAAAATGTTGCACCGCCACAGGTCGATAGGCATCAAAAATCTGGATACGCCAACCCGGATGCCGTTTTTGCAGTTCAGTTTGGGCAGCCATCAAGGCAGCAACGACACTCTGGCGCAGATGATAGGGGGAAGCATCTCCGTAAGGTGCGCCTAATTTTTCATAAGGGTGGGGTGACTCGACGGCAAACTGTTCTAAAGGAATAGGAATCAGGGGTTCGCCACATTCTAAAATCGGTATCTTCTGATAAGGTTTCATTTCTTCTTTTGTCGCTCTTTCTCCTCTTTAAGCAGTCGCGCCACTCGTTTTTGCATTTCAACGTGCCGCGATACCCCTTCATAGGTATAGCGGTTGTAACCATTGCGTACAATCAGCGTTTCTATATTGCGAATTCGCTCTCCTGTATCGGGGTGGGTGGAAAGCCATGCAAATAGAGGAAAATCGCGTTCCTCTTTATCCAGCGTTACCATCAGGTTGTGCAGTCCATCGGCGGCATAGCCACTCGAAGCTAAAATTTTTGTACCCAGTTCATCAGCTTGACGTTCCATATCCCGGCTATAGTCGAGAACGATCAGGTTCGCTGCGGTGCCACCAAAGGGGACGTATTGGGCAACATTAGCAATCAAATTCCCTTGGGTAACTAACTGAAAGCCGTGAGATAAGACAGCATGAGCTAATTCGTGGGCGAGTAATCCAGCTAATTCTGCCTCAGATTTGGTCTTTAAAATTGCCCCGCCATTGACAAATACCTTTCCTCCTGGTAAGGCAAAAGCATTAAGTTGATCATCCATCACGACATAAAACTCATATTCAAAATCATCTCGCCCTGCTGCATGGGCGATTTTGTTTCCTACCTCACGCACGTAGTTAAGGACTTCTTCATCATCCATCATGGGCAGTTGCCGTTTAGCCTGCTTGGCAACCGATTCTCCCACGGCTGATTCTCCTCGCAGTAACATGACGGCTGAATCAATTGCGGAAATGGGGCCGAATAAGTTGCCTGTGAGTACTAAACCGAGTGTACCCGTGATGGCATTAGCGATCGCATTTCCTCTCATCTCCCGACGCAGGTGTTTTCTGTAGCGCTCAAGATTTTCATCCGCCAACGCCTTAAATTCAGCACTTTGGGGATTATCCGGGTACAGCAGAGCAAATTGTCTCGCCGCCAGTGATGCCTCCAACCACTTTTTATGTTCGCCCAATGCCGCAATTCTCGCTTTGAGCAACTCCGGCTCCTGAGGATACAGCGTGGAGGCTCGCTCTAAAACTTGTAATGCCTTGTCCGGCTCGTTATATTCTTTCAGGGCTTGAGCATAGCGCAAGTGACCGGGGATAAATTCAGAATACTGCTCGACTAAAGACTCCAAGGGTACAAATATCTTCGTTTTCAGCTTTTGTTCTAAACCTTCCCCAGACATCCGCCAGTACACTGAAGCGCCTGCTGGAAGTTGCGCTGAGTCATAAATTGGATCGGGTTGCTTTTTTGCCTCTGTTAGTACTTCTGTTGTAAACGGCTCTTTGGCTTCGCGATACAACTGTTGGGCGGCTTCAAACTGCCCACTCATAAAAAGTTGGTCAGCTTTAATCAGCTTCTCCTGCCGTGCGAGTTCTTCGGGGCTGAGTTCTGGTTCCTTAGCGTCGGCGGCATCTTCAGCACTCGGTTTATCGCCCGATGTCTCGGTTTGGGAAGGTTTTTCTGAATCTGATGCTGGAGGGGTTGGTGTATCTTGAGTAGCCTCGGTTGGCTCAGGGGATTGGGTTTCCTCAACCGTTGGAGTGGAGGGCGTCGAACTTGGTGTCGTGTTGGGAATGACGATGGTTTCTACATCATCATCGGCAGAATCAACCGCTCCTGTAGAAGGACTCTCTTGGGTTGTTTTCGGAACCACAATCACGTCAGGATGGGTTGTTGGCGACCCTTCTTCAGCGACGACAGTAGCTGAATTGGCGCTCGGTGACGCCCCATCAACAAGAGTTAATGTCTCATTTGAGGCAGGTAATGCTTCCGAACTGCTGGGGGTTGGAGTATCTAGTTCAGCCGTTTTTGCAGATTGCGCTAAAACAACGGGGAGCGAGGTGGGAACAAGGAGACCTAATGAGATGAGTAGTGAATTCCAAAGGATTTTCATCTGAGGATTTCGGGAGAGTACTAAGACGTTTTTTTAGTGAGGAATTGAGTTCTGGGGCGAAGTTCTACCACTAGATAGAGGGTAACTCGAATCCCGTCTTTTACCTCCTATCAAAAACACCTAGAAGCTGAGAACCCCCGTGTTTTAACCGGGGGATGAAAGCGACCAAGGGCTTTAGCCCAACGTTTCTCTTGCCCACTGCTCAATTACTTCACTGGCGCTGATTCCTCTTC
>JBFLZA010000311.1:0-10124 GCA_040756535.1 Cyanobacteriota bacterium | reverse complement strand
AGCGTTCCCAGAGCGACTCGCGGCCGTTATAGATTGAAGCCACTCAGGCTACCCTGCTCTCGGAGCTCCCTGCTCCCCTGCGAGTTTCTTCGGAGTCCTAGCTGAGTCTGTTGCTTTCTCAGATACTTCTGGTAAAAAAGTTGAAGCGGCTTTGTTCGCATTTTTGGCTGCATCAGCAGGGGGACTCGGAAATAGAATCGCACTCATGCTACCCGTAATAGCAATGCCTACACCAAGCGGGGCGAGTTTCCCCAGCAGAGGCTTGGCTAGCGAACCAAAAATGAAAACCTCACACCAATACAATCCCATCTTCAAACGCATGGGTTCCTTATTCTCCTTGTCAATACGTTGACAGACTGGGGTAGCGATCGCTCATCAGTGAGTGAATACTCCCAACCAGCCTTCTCTTGATGACGCATAAAAGCGAATCGTTTAATCTTTAACGGTTATAGCCGATTGCTGATCCTCTTGCTCCTACTGGCTGTATTACAAATTGATGCTTTTGACAAAGTAGTCACCCTTAATAGGGAATGGGGAATAGGCAATCCCCATAATTGCTCATCAGAGGATTTAAATAAGGACGCTCTTGTAGATAACTTGCCTGGACGGATTCCCAGCTTTTGGAACGGGTGGAAACTTTCTGCCCAATTGCACTAGTCAATAGGGCTAGCTAGTAAGGAATCGTAACGGTAAACGTCGTGCCCATTCCCACTTCACTGGTAAAGGTAATGCGACCCCTGTGTAACTCCACATATTTTTTAACAACAGTGAGTCCCAATCCAGAACCGGAAATACTATCAATATTTTCTCCCCGATAGAACGCTTCAAATAAATGGGGCTGATCGGAAAGAGGAATGCCTATTCCCCGATCGCGGACTTGAACTTGAATCTCCTCGCCTACTCCAGATAACACCAGAGCAATCTCACCGCCTTGAGGCGAATATTTAATGGCATTTGATAGCAAATGTGTTAAAATACAGCGAATAATTTTTTCATCAACAGAAATCTGCTGCTCGGAAATTTCACTAATAAAAGTAAAAATGTGCTGAGGACTAGCACAACGTTTCATCTCCTCTAAAAGAGAACGGCAGAACTGTTCAACATCAAGCGGGATGGGATTGAAGTCCAACTTCCCTGTTTCGGCTCGATTAATTGTGAGAATATCATCCAGCATTTGTCTCATTGTTTTCGCCGCAGATTCAATCCGCTGGAGATTGCGCTGGCTTTTCTGTGGAGACCATTCTTGAGCAGAAGCATTGAGAAGTTGGGCGGTGAGTAAGATGGTACTCAAAGGGGTACGAAATTCATGAGACGCCATCGCGAAAAAGCGAAATCTGAGTTCACTCAGTTCTTGCTCTCGTTCTAAGGCCCGACGCATTTCTTCTGCTCGTTTGCGATCGGTAATGTCAATGCCAATACCGATAATGTATTTAATTGAACCATCGGTATCGCGGAGAACTGTATTCGACCAAGACAAAAGCCGCCGAGTACCATCTTTAGCAACCCAGTAATTTTCATGCTCATTGGGATATTGACCCAATAAAAGGTTCCGAAAGACCGCTTTGACGGATTCTACCTCCTCTGAAAGCAGTAAAAAATCCCAAAAATACTGCCTCTTAACTTCATCAAAAGAGTGACCCGTTAATTGTTCGCAAGCTCGGTTAAAGCGAACAATTCTTCCCTGTTCGTCGAGAACGATAATTAAGGCGTTAGCTGTATCCAAAATCGCTGAAATAAAGTTGCGCTCTTCAATCAAAGCGAGTTCAGCTCGTTTGCGATCGCTAATATCCTGGGACATGGACATTCCCGCATAAATTTCTCCCCACTCGTTCCTCACAGGCAGGGAATACATCACGTAATACTGCTCTCCGAAAGGAATTTCACAGACATTCGCATTGCCATCAAGGGCCGCTCGATAAGCTCGCTCTTTGATTTGGCACACTTCAGGTGGAAAGATTTCCGCAAGGGTTTTTCCTTCCAAAAACGCTTTATTGAGGCCAGCCTCTGTTAACCCCTTACCTTCAGTTAAGGTATAGCGTAAATCTTTGTCATACAAAGCAACTACACCATTGGGGAAGTTGCAGACTAAAGTGCGGTACAGTTCTTCCGTTTTTCGCAGCGCTTCCTCCGCTTGCATTCGCTCAGTAACATCGCGCCACGCACAAGCAAAGCCATCGCCGAGTTTTACAGCACAGATATTAAACGCTCGGTTGATATTTTGACTTTTATAGGTATCTTCATAGTAAATAGATTCCTTCAGCAAGGGCTGACCGGTTTCTACCAACTGACAGTACTCTTCAAATAACCCGTTTGCATAGTGGGTAGGCAGAAGTTCGCACAAGCGCTGACCAATCTGCTCTTCTTTCATCATTCGGTTATTTACACAGGCAGCAGCATTAACGTACTCGATCGCAAAATCGACAATCTCACCCGATTCATCTCGAATTGCTCGGTAAATACCAAAACAGTCCAACATATTCTCAATACAAGTGCGGAACCGTTCTTCACTGCTTGCTAATTCTGCTGCACTTTTTCTTAAGGCGATTTCTACCTGCCGATGCTCGACAATTTCTGTCACTAATTCATCATTGGCTTGTTTTAAAGCGGCTGTTCGTTCTGCCACCCGGATTTCGAGTTCCTCATTTGTCCTTTGTAAGATGGCTTCTGCTTCTTTGCGGTCGCTAATATCGTGGGCAATTCCATAAATTAATCCTTCTTCTAAACGCGGCATCGCTGTCCAAGATAACCATCGGTAAGAACCATCTTTACGTCTATAGCGATGCTCAAACGAGGCTAGAGGAATGCCAGCTTCCAGTTTTTTCATTTCAACCTGGGTAGCTTCTACATCATCGGGATGAACAAAGGCAATAAAGGGTTGGTTTTTTAATTCATGGAGGTCGAAGCCAAGGATTTTTTCCCAAGCAGGATTCAGATGAGTGAAGTAACCGTCAAAGTTGCTAATTGCTAGCAGCTCCAGCGATAAGTTAAAAAAGTGTTGTGCAGATGCTTGTAGAGCGTCGCGTTCTAGTTCTGTCCAGTTGCCTTCTGTTTCGCTTCGTAATCGCGTCAAGCGCGATCGCAGCATCAGGATGAACACTGCACTGACTAACACCCAACTCAAACTGGTGAGTGTCGCTACTATCAACATTGGATTTAGCCGACTGGCAAGCGAAACTCCTCCTATTAAGTTCCAACCAGAAAAAATACTCGCGCCACTGATTAAAAACAGCGCTAATCCAACTCCAATAATAATTTTCTGTTCTCCCTCATCTTTTCTGATCATGTTTTTGTGTTGTAATTCAATCCTTTTAACTTTGAGCCCATATGTTGAATTGACGACAAAAATGCCTATCGAATTAGATATATTTATATAGCCATAAACTGGGATTAAAAGAAAAAAAGGAAGAATTTTATAGAGCCAGTCTACTCCCTCCCCACTCTAACAATATCTATATGGAAGAGCTGGGGGAACTCCCGGAAGCTGGGGGAGATGAAAATACATAATATTGTGGCGGGAAGGGAGTAAATGAATTGTGAAATCTTCTATTCCCAATTCCCAATTCCCAATTCCCAATTCCCTGTTTCCTCTCCTCACCCGTAGGTTCATGAATCAAATAGACTGGTTATAGCCTAGAGCCAATGCGTTCGACCTGCTCAGTAGATGGATTCCGGATTTGGAAAATCAATTCCGAATCGGAAAAATAGAAGTTTGCTTCTAATTTATCAGGGGTAAAGAGGTGCGATAAATTGGCTCTACTGATAATGGGTTTATCATTAATCAACAGAAATTATTCTCCTTTTTCCTTCCTTCTAAAAAATCCTCTTGTGATCTATCTCTCTTTACTTTTCAAACTATCAAGCAATTGACTATGAACATCTTACTCGTAGAAGATGATGAGGGGCTTGCTGAAGCTCTAGCAGAAGCCCTCTGTGATCAAGGTTATACTGTTAGTATTGCCAATGATGGAGAAGCGGGTTGGGTACAGCTCAACAGGGTTGATTATGATTTACTCTTGCTAGATGTAATGCTCCCTCAATTAGATGGAGTCACCCTGTGCAAACGACTGCGCTCTCAAAATTACAGCCGCCCTATTCTCCTGGTTACTGCTCTCGATAGCAGTGTTGACAAAGTTGCAGGTTTAGATGCTGGCGCAGATGACTATGTGGTAAAACCAGTCGATCTTGCAGAGTTATTAGCTCGCATTCGCGCTTTGCTGCGTCGAGGCTCTAGTTCAGCACCGCCTGTGTTGGAGTGGAGGGGATTGAGGCTTGATCCGAGTACCTATGAAGTTACCTATCATAACCAACCCTTACGTCTAACCCCCAAAGAGTATTCCCTTTTAGAGCTTTTTTTGAGGAGTGGGCGACGGATACTCAGCCGTAGTTCACTCATTGAACATGTTTGGTCATTGGAGGCTCCCCCATCGGAAGATACGGTAAAGGCTCATATCAAAAGTTTACGAAATAAGCTCAAAACGTTAGGTGCACCTAGTAACTTAATCGAGACGGTTCACGGTTTAGGTTATCGTCTTCAACACAATTCTTAATTCTTGTTTACAAAAACTTTTAGCTTTTATCCCATTTCTTCCCCAAATTTTTCACGTCAAAGCGGTAAATTCGTTGAAGCCAGCAGAATTTTGGATACCTACTTCCTGCTGCATGAGCAGTCTATTGCCATAGGAGCAATTAGAACACTTAAGCGGAACAGTAGGTGTTTGGCATCCAGTGGTCTTGTGGTTTTAGAGCAATAGCTGAAAGTTTATCCCTGTTTCACAGCGGATTAGCGTAGCTGGTAGCCCATCGATTTGAGGTTCTGAACAATGTCAACAACAATGTCTAGAGAAATTGAGAACTTAGGGCTCGTGGTAGTTAATGAAGAAATTGATAATGCTTTGGATCTCTATCCTGATGAACCTTACAAGCAAGCTTTTGCTAATCCTGAATTGCGGCAAAAATTAGTTGACTATGTCATGAGTGGCATTCGGGGGCTTTATCCAGTCCTGGAAAATAAATCTAGCTTACCGGTGAAGATTAAGTTTCCCTACCGCTCCTTAGAGCTGCGGTTGCATATAGAAAATTATGTGCATTGGGGAATTGAGTATCTCCTAGAAGTTAAATCTGACTGGTTGGATCACTTGATTGTACGGGACGCTCAACCGAGTATTTCTTCTCACTGGTTTGGCTAAAAAGCGCGATCGGGTGAAAACTCGTTGAGCGATCGCTAACCCATCTCGCTCAGATGTTTTCATCATTGAGCGCTGATGAGTGATATTAGCAAACAGAAGTTAGGCAGTAGGTGGTAGGGAATGACCTACCACCTACCTCTTCGTTCCTTGACCAAAAACCAAAAAGGTCTCAATCCCCTGACTTGTCGCTCCTTTGGAGCACCCGCTTGCGCTAACAGTTGTGGGGACAATCCAAAAGCCTTGCATCCAAAATCCAAAATTGATTGACTCTTGCCGCTGGTTATGCAGGCCCAACCGCTTCTATCGCTGCTTCTAGCGCGATCGCTACATGAGTCCAATGGGTGCCTCCTTGACAAAATACAATGTACGGCTCTCTAAGGGGACCATCTGCGGAAAATTCTGATGTACTGCCATCAATAAACGTACCTCCTGCCATCACCAACTGACTTTCGTAACCGGGCATTTCTGCGGGGACTGGGTCAAGATAGGAACCGATGGGTGAGTGCTGCTGAATCGCTCTACAAAAAGCAATTAACTTTTTTGCTGAACCCAGTTGAATCGCCTGGATCACATCACGACGGGGTGCCATCGGCTGTGGATTGACAGGGTAGCCCAATTGATCGAAGACATGAGCGGTTAAGTGATTGCCTTTCATTGCTTCTCCCACCATTTGAGGGGCGAGGAATAATCCTTGAAACAGCAGCCGATTTTGATCGAAGGTTGCCCCGCCCGAACTGCCAATTCCAGGGGCGGTTAAACGACAGGTTGCTGCTTCTACTAAATCAGCTTTTCCAGCAACGTAGCCACCGGCTGTGACAAGGGTACCGCCGGGATTTTTAATCAGGGAACCAGCCATCAAGTCGGCCCCAACAGCCGTTGGTTCTCGCTCTTCGATAAACTCGCCATAACAGTTATCGACAAAGCAAATGGTGTTGGGATTTTGTTGTTTGACCAACGCGACAATTTTTTCAATCTCGGCGACAGAGAGACTGCTTCGCCAGGAATACCCGCAGGAACGCTGAATCAGCACCAGGCGGGTGCTGTCACCTACCGCTTGACTCAAAGCGTGCCAATCCACGGTTCTCTCCCTCGTTAGAGGCAACTGGCGGTAACGAATGCCAAACTCTATGAGTGAACCTTGATTTTGACCGCGTAAACCGATAACTTCTTCTAATGTGTCGTAAGGAGCACCGACAACTGCCAACATTTCATCACCCGGACGAAGGACGCCAAACAGGCAACAGGCGATCGCATGGGTTCCCGATACAAACTGCACTCGCACGGCAGCCGCCTCGGCACCCATGACATCAGCAAAGACCTTGTCCAACGTTTGCCGACCCAAATCATCATGGCCGTAGCCGCTAACCCCGGCAAAGTGATGGACACCTACACGATGGTTCCGAAAGGAATCTAGAACTTTTTTGAGATTTTGCTTGACTGTAGTGTCAATGTTGTAAAAAATCGGACTTAGTGCCTTTTCTGCTTCTTGCAGCTGCTTATAGCTGTTCATTAATCAATAAAATTTGCCATTGGCGAGCGTGAAGGTTGGACTTTTTCGCTCCTCAGAACGCAATATCCAAAGTCTCAAAGATAACAGATTGGGCTGCACAAATTGACTTTAACTCACAGATGACAATTGCCACCTCGAATACAGAACAAGCGAAGCTTACTTCGCCCCTACGCCCCGATTGGGTCACCATTATTTTCATGGCTGTGTTACACATCGGAGCGCTTTTTGCCCTGTTGCCCAGCAATTTTACCTGGTCAGCCGTGGGATTAGCCTTGTTTCTCCATTGGGTAACTGGCGGCTTAGGAATCACACTGGGCTACCATCGCCTAGTCACTCATCGCAGCTTTCAGACTCCCAAATGGCTGGAGTACTTCCTCGTTTTTTGCGGCACCTTAGCTTGTCAGGGCGGGCCCATTCGTTGGATCGGTTCGCATCGCATCCATCATTTGCATTCCGACACTCAATCCGATCCCCATGATTCCAATCAAGGGTTTTGGTGGAGCCATATGGGTTGGATGCTCCATGAGATCCCAAGCGATAGTGACATACCTCGATATACAAAAGACATTGCTGATGACCCGGTTTATCAGTTTTTTCAAAAGTATTTTGTCCCCATCCAAGTTGTTTTTGGCGTGATTTTATATGGGCTGGGAGGCTGGCCTTTCGTAGTTTGGGGAGTTTTTGCCCGCATCGTACTCGTGTTTCACTGCACCTGGTTAGTCAATAGTGCGACTCACAAGTTTGGTTATCAAACCTATGAGTCGAACGACAACTCGAGAAACTGTTGGTGGGTTGCCTTACTCACTTATGGTGAAGGCTGGCACAACAATCACCATGCCTATCAGTATTCTGCTCGGCACGGGATGACGTGGTGGGAAATTGACCTCACCTGGATGATGATTCAGTTTCTACAGCTATTAGGTTTAGCGCAGAAGGTGAAATTGGTTGAGAAATAGTTGAAAGTCGGCAGGTTGGAACGTTGACAAGTTGAAAGTTGGCAGGTTGGAGCGTTGACAAGCTGGAAGTATAAACTCTCAAACCTTCAACCTTCAACCAACGCTGCGGCTTCTGCTTTGCAGTACAACCTTCAAACCTTCAACCCTTCAACCCTCTAACCTTCAATCCTTTAAAATTTTCCATTACCCTGAACAATCTGCTTCAGGGTGGTTAGCGCCTCTAGACTAATCATCCCTCGGCGATAGCCTTTCTGATTAGACATTCCCAGAAACACGGAATCTCCCCGTTTCGGGTTGCGTGAAAATCGCGGCGAGGAATTGACATAGACTGAGGCGCTATCAACACCTAAAGCAAACTGGCGGCTTTCTTGATAAGACTCAGTCACAATGCAATCGGCATGACCACTGCTGTACTGGTTCATCCAGATGATCGCCTCTTCAATGCTATCGACGACTTTAAAGGCAACAATCTTATCTAGATAAGGTTGGCTCCATTCAGATTCTGCTGCCAACGCTAACTGGTCGGGAAATTCAGCGACCAGTTCGGCATCACCTCTAAGTTTGAAGCCCTTTTCCTTGAGGCTATTCCACAGAATCATTAAGGAGGAGGGTTTTTGGTGGCGATTGATCAGAATTTTTTCAATCGCATTGACTGGGTCTGGTTCACTGGCATGACTGTCTAAAATGACCCAACGCACCATATCCAAACTACCAGTCGCAGACCAGTACAGGTAGCAGTTGCCCATTGCTGACCTCAAAACAGGTGCCGTGGATTGCTCCATGACTTGCTGAACCAATGTTGGTCGCCCATAGGGAATGACCAGATTGAGATAGCGGTCTTGAGTGACTAAATCCCGAATCGAAGCCCCTTGTTCTGGAGGCAAGACTTGTAGGCACCCCTCTGGCAATCCGGCTTCATCAAGAGCTGTTTGTAGCGCCTGAGCAATCACTTGGTTAGATTGACTGGCTTCGCTACCCCCTCTGAGAATGAGGGCGTTACCGGTCTTGATACAAAAGCCTGCTGCGATCGCACTGAGTTCAGGGAAGGCTTCATAAATTAAAGCAATCACTCCCAGTGGCATGAGTTGGGAGTAGGTTTGGGAATGCTCCAGTTGATAGGATGCATTCATTACCCGTCGGATTGGATCGGATAATTCCCCAATCCTTTGCAAAATCTGAATGGTATTTTGTAGCCGCTCTGGAGTCAGCTTTAGCCACTCCCAAATCAGTTCGGGCACTGCCATTTCTCGACTGGCTTCCAAGTCGAGAGTGTTGGCTTCCAGAATATCATCAAAGCAGTCTTCCAGCGCCTTCGCCATGGCTTGAACGCCGCGACTCCGGTCTAACCCTTTCATCGTTGCTAAAACCAAAGAAGCTCGGTAGGCACGGAGCGTAGCCTCAGTGGGGTTGGGCACAAAACATGAAGCCTCTATTTTCATATAACAGCTAACGCCGATAAGCTAACCAGACCATGAGTGCTGGAAGTACTGCTAGGAGTACAGCTAGCAATGCCCAGAAAATAATATTGGGGCCGGTGGGGGAGTGCAAAGCCAACGGCAGCCATACTATCACTAGGACGATCACAATTCCCACCGCGATCGGTAGGTAGCTTTCCCCAAGACTCGAATTGGCTGTACACCACCGATGCCCTGTCCAACGCCAAGCTTTTTTGTAGGGATAGCTGGTGGACAGTTGCTCAATCACATACCCAGTTTCTTCAACGACAAAGATCTGCTGACAGCGATTGCAGCCAAAGGCTTCCGTCAGTGTAATTGGTACTAAACAGCCCCGACGCCGACAAGGGCAGGGGTACTCACTATTCAAGTCAATTTTTTGAGCTTTCTGAGGTGGCACAAGCGCTATTTCATTACCCAAATACTTCTAGTCAAGATTATCCTAACTTTCTTTCACTGTAATGTTAGTCAATCACCCTTAGAGGGCAGATAAGCCGTTATTACAGGTTAGAACTGTTCGAGACCCTGGAAGAGAGCGAGGCTATAGGAAACGCCCGTTCCTATAATACTAGCGCTTTCCTTGAGCTGCAAAGCCCCAATCTGGCTTTTGAACCGAGACCCTATCCAATTTGTAAAGCCTACCAGTACAGTAGCTCAGGATTAACACCCTGGTACACTGTCTTTTTTTATTTTCCTGAAGCGGGTAACGCGATTCGAACGCGCGACATTCACCTTGGCAAGGTGACGCTCTACCACTGAGCTATACCCGCATTGCTTTCACTCTTTCTAGGATGTCAGAATCATTGCCGTTTGTCAACTATCTAAGTACAACTTTTTGAAAAGAATCCAGCTCACCAATCAAGCAAAGGATGAAACGTTACGCTTCATCCTTCCTACTTCATCAGTTTTACCCTTCTGCTGACTCTGGAGCCATTGTTCGATTTGAGGAAATCGGTAGCGCCTGAGGTGTAACGGTTGTGTCTTCATAGGAAGAATAGGCTGCGGTTAACCCCTTCCC
>JBFLZA010000310.1:0-10152 GCA_040756535.1 Cyanobacteriota bacterium | reverse complement strand
GTCAAATCCACGCTTCATAAGAGTTTCAGCGATTGTAGTCATGTAAGGCGGCTTTCTCAAATCTGGAAAGTCCCACTGGACAATGGTTTCAGGCGGAACGGAAGTTCCCCTCCAGGGGAACTTCCGCCGATGAGTATTCAAACGGAATCGATATCACGGGGAGCAAATAGAGTTCGAGGCAATTCACTGCAAAGTTCTAGATGCCACCCCCAGTTATAACCACAAGATTTGATTTGAACAGAGGAGTTCAGAAAATTCTGAAGTTTTGGCGACCGAGAGGAAACTCTTGGCCACACGACAGCTTAGTATCTTTAAGGGCTTAGGGGGCATTGAGCTAAGACGGCTGAGGGGGTGTAGGGAAGTATGTCAAGAGTGGTCATTCTAGAATAAGCAGAGTTACAATGGGTGAAGTTGCAGGTTCTACTCGAACGTTGGTGACTGCCAATAGTGTTTTTTGATCTTGCTTTATGAAAAATGGGAACCGCCCAATCTCGTGGCAGTAGACCGGGCTTGTACCCGGAAACTTTAAACGAGGTTCAAATGGTACCCACCTGGTTTTCCAGGTCATAAACTGAGGCAAGACGGCGTTCTGGTAAACCTGCAATTATCAAAATCCTCCTGTCTAAAATGACTGGGGGTTTTTTAATAGGTAGGTGTATCAGCAGGGAGTGTTCACCTGACCCCTGCAATATTTTTGGGGATTTGTCTGTATATCACTACATTTAAGCTTCTGCATTGACCAAGCATTACTATAATCTAATTTAAAATGCTTTGATCGTTGAGATTAAAAAAGTTGTTAACTGAGCCGCTGACTGCTTCAACATTTCCTGCTGATGTCTTCAGGCTGGGGAACGGGTTGACTTTGATTCACCAACACCTTCCAGCTACACCAGTAGTAGTAGTAGATGTGTGGGTTCGTGCAGGAGCGATTGCTGAACCAGAGGAATGGTCTGGCATGGCTCACTTCCTGGAACACATGATCTTTAAAGGCAGCGAACGACTAGCTCCGGGTGTATTTGACATGGTGATTGAGAGTCGTGGCGGTATCTCTAATGCCGCAACTAGCCATGACTACGCTCACTTTTTCATCACTATAGCGGCTCAATATTTAGAAGATACCTTACCTCCTCTAGCCGACTTGCTTTTGCACCCAGTCATTGCTGAAGATGAATTTGGGCGGGAACGAGATGTGGTGTTAGAAGAAATTCGGGCCTGCTATGACAATCCCGATTGGTTGGGCTTTCAGGCTCTGAGTGAAAATGTTTATCAGCGTCATTCCTATGGGCGACCGATTCTGGGAACAGAAGACCAACTCATGATGCAATCGCCCCAACAGATGCGCTGTTTCCATGCTCGCAATTACCAACCGGAAAATATGACGGTTACCATTGTGGGCGGAATTGACCAAGAATCGGCATTGAATTTAGTCAACCAATCATTTCAGGATTTTCCTCTTCGCCCTGCTGGTGAGTACCCATTGGTAGAAGTACAAGCAGAACCGCCGATTACGGGAGTGCGTCGTCAGGAGCTATATTTACCTCGAATCGAGCAAGCCCGTTTGTTGATGGCTTGGATAGGACCCGGTGTCGATCAATTAGAAGATGCCTATGGTTTAGATCTACTCTCTGTACTCTTAGCTGATGGACGCTCTTCGCGTTTGGTACGAGAATTGCGGGAAGAACTGCGATTAGTGCATGGGATCAGTAGCAATTTCTCCCTTCAACGGGATTCTAGCTTGTTTACCATTAGTGCTTGCTTAGAGCCACAGTACTTGGATCAAGTCGAAGAATTGATTTGCGATCGCTTATTCCAATTGCAGAGAACACCCATCTCGCAACGAGAACTCAGCCGCTGTCAGCGCTTACTGTGTAATGACTATACTTTTTCTACAGAAGCCGCCGCTCAGCTAGCAGGTCTCTATGGATACTACAACACCATCGCCACACCCGAAGTAGCCGTTACTTATCCATTTCAGATTCAGAGATTTAAGCCCTCGGACTTGATGCACTTGGTACAGCAGTATCTTTCTTCTCATCACTACGCTGTTACCGTTGTCAAACCGATGACACAAGAGTGGAACGGGTGACATCCTAGTGCAAGAAGGCAGAAGGCTTTTACACAGGAGGCTCCAAGGGAAGAAAGCTTGTACGGTAAGCTTTTTAACCTTTTTGAACGGGTGGGTTATTTCCGCCGCACTATACTAGCTGCACTCAATCAAAGATCATAGTGGGGAACTGATTGCCTCGCCCAAACCCCCGCCCACTCGTTAAAGTTGGGAAAGTTGAGCGTTGAACGTTCTACCAGCTAATAACATTCAAATCTGCAACCTTAATCAATAGCAAATGCCTCAAACTGTAAATTTTTTACCCCAACAACCCAAAATTCATCGTACTGTTTTAGATAACGGTATCGTTGTACTCGCTATCGAAAATTCAGCAGCAGATATTATCGCAACGCGCATTTTTATGCGAGCGGGGAGTCAGTGGGAATCCCGCGAAAAAGCAGGTTTGGCTCACCTGTTGTCGGCTGTGATTACTAAAGGCACAGAGCAACTTTCATCGATGGAAATTGCCGAACAAATTGAGTCTATGGGAGCGAATCTCAATGCGGAAGCGTCCACCGATTACTTCTTGGTATCCCTGAAAACCGTCTCCACTGATTGGTCCGAGATGTTACAGCTAGCCGGACAAATGGTGCGATCGCCTAGCTTCCCAGAAGATGAAGTAGAATTAGAGCGCTACCTGACCATTCAGGATATTCGCTCTCAAAAAGAACAGCCTTTTAACATTGCCTTTGAGCAGTTGCGGCAGGCGGTATATCAAGACCATCCCTATGCTCTCTCTGTTTTAGGAACAGAAGCTACTGTCTCTCAACTAGATCGTTCTGACTTAGAACAATTTCATCAAACGTATTTCCGCCCCGATAATATGGTTATTAGTCTCGCCGGTCGCGTGACTCCAGAGGAGGCAGTCGCGCAGATTGAGCGAGTATTTGGCGATTGGAAAGCACCCGAAACGCCTCTGCCCAGTCAGCAGTTACCGTTAGTGACATCTCAGCCGTCTCGAGTTTTGACACCTCAGGAAACGCAACAGTCAATTGTCATGCTGGGCTATCTTGCATCGTCTCTACACAGTGACGACTACGCTACTCTCAAATTACTTAATACTTACTTGGGTAATGGTCTTTCCAGTCGTTTATTTGTAGAACTGCGGGAGAAGCGTGGTTTGGCTTATGATGTGTCAGCATTTTATCCCACGCGCCAGTCTACTTCCGCTTTCATCGTCTACATGGGAACAGCACCAGAAAATACGGAAACAGCGCTCGTTGGTTTGCGTACAGAAGTGGAACGCCTGTGTTCTGAGTTGTTGAGTTTTGATGAACTTCAGGCTGCGAAAAATAAGCTCCTCGGTCAGTACGCTTTAGGAAAACAGACCAATGCTCAGCTTGCCCAAGTTTATGGTTGGTATGAGACTCTGAAATTAGGAGTAGAGTTTGATACGGAATTTCAGCAAGTTGTCAATGAAGTCACTCCAGAAGTCGCTCAAGTTGTCGCGAATCGGTACTTTATTGAGCCTTATGTGTCATTAGTTGGGCCTGCTGCAGCGATTCAGCCATTGGCAACGCCTGTGGTTTAAGGCTTAGAGGATACCAAGTGAGGGTTTTAAACCGCAGATAAGCGCAGATGGACGCAGATAAATATAGCAATCTTCTAGTGGGTTTCAATTGAATACATCCTAAGTAAGGGCACGGTATTACCGTGCCCTTACGAAATTTTATATTTCATCGACTTGAAAACGGCTCTAAATAATACCAATTCTCTTGAAGATGCGCTTAATAGAGCGCGGTGAACGCAAGCCCTATAAGGGATGATGGACAATTAGTAATTGCATTTTACAGAGAAATGGTATAAGTTATTAAATCCTCTCCAATTGTTTCCCTTATTCGCGAAGCAAATAGTAGGGGGATAGGAGATGTCTTTGCTTATCTGAGGTTTGATTTTCCTTCTTTTAAAAGAAAAGGTATTATTCTTTTTGTCCAATTCTTATGAAGGTTTATTTACTTTTATAAGAGGTTTTCAAACACTCTCTTTGCCAAAAAATAAACTTAATTTTAGGCCCGATAACAGTTGAGATTAATACATTCAAGAGCTGGCACTCAAGAAGTCGTATTGGTTACCGAGTACTCTTGACAGGCTCAAATAGAATAGGGCACTATGACTTCCAATTGTGTGGGTAAGTGTATAAATTTGTGCGAATTGGTATAAGGTTGAGTGCAATGAATAAATGCCTAAAGCCAAGTTTCGCTAAGCCTGTAGACGTCCACCGTTGGACGATTTACAGCAGCGTACTCGGTTTACTAATGATGTGTTTGAGCCATACATCAGCTAAAGTCGGTGGCGATTTTGCCGTTGCTCAAACGATGACTCAGCCACTTCCTACTGCGCCCATCAACCGACCGATTCTTAGACTTGGTAGTGAGGGTGCGGCAGTGTCTGAACTCCAAGCGACTCTTAAACTTTTGGGGTACTATACGGATGTTGTGGATGGTTTTTATCGAGAGAGTACTGCGATCGCTGTTTCTAAGTTCCAACAAGCGGCTGGTTTAACTCCTGATGGTATCACTGGCCCTGCTACCTGGAATCGACTGTTTCCCAGCACGCCCATAAGTACTTCCTCAACAGCCAAAAAGCCCTCCCCCACCTCTGCCAATAATCCAGCGTCGTCTTTCCCTGTTCCTTCTATCATTCAAACCACCACTACCGATAATCGCGTTAGCACAGGAGCCCCGGAACAGCCAGCAGAACGCCGTCAAACACCCCCTCAGAATAACAACCGCCCTTCCTCAACTCCTATAACGACCTCTTCATCAACCAACTCTCAAACTACAACTGTTACCTTGCCAATTCTCAGGCAGGGGATGCAAGGGCCAGCCGTGACGCAGTTGCAAGAGCGTCTTAAAAGGCTTGGCTTCCTTCAAGGAACAGTAGATGGCGTTTTTGGCGAAGCAACACAAACTGCTGTTAAAGCCGCTCAACAAAAATTTAACCTTGAACCAGACGGAGTGGTTGGGCCTGCGACTTGGAGTGCGCTAATGCGTTAGCTTTTCCTAGTGCAACGCGGCAAAAGTTTTCCACCACTTCAATAGGATTAAAGTAAAAGCTTACTCCCCTTCTCCGAGAGCTCCGAGAGTTCCCCCAGTGCCAACTGGTGGGTATTTGGAGCCATGCTGCATCTAGCTTGGAGTAGTGGAGTTGAAAATCTCTGTGCTGCCGCTTGGAGAGCGGTATTTTTTTCTCTGGTTCGTACTGAGGTTTTGGGGATACTGCTCACCCTACAGCTTGACGACTCTTATTAATGTCCGACTACTGAGTACAGGAAATACTAAAGTCAATCTTTTGATGTAGTCCACAATCTCTTCTTAGATAGAGCGATTCCTATTGTCAAAACGGATATCTTAGCTTTACAGAGCAGAAGAATTCAATCTTTACATCAACCAAGGAGTAAAGAAAGCTGTTCACTTTCAGGTTGAGTCCAAGTTATCTTCCGCCTGACCCACTCAATAGTTTTCCCATAAAAAGGTTTCATCCGATGAATATAGATAAAACTAAGACGCCGGAAAACAGAAATAACGGTAGGGGTAGACTCAATAAACTCGCCTATCGTGATGGTTATATCCATGGGCAGGTAGATGAGCATGAGATTCAGGAAAAACAACATACCATTCGCGAAAACAATAGTGCTGCTAAGGGATTGCTGATCGGAATTGGTATTACAGCGATCGCAGGTATTCTTGGGGCAGCTATTTTCTTCGTAACCCATGCTAATCAGAACTCTACAACACCAGTAGAAACGGCTCCTGTCCCTACTAGTCGTCAACCTTAAAGTCTTCCTAGCCAGGGTCTATAGCTAATTTCATAGCCTTAAAACACTACATCTACCTTAAATAAGTCTTACCTTCAACTTATTCAGTTTGAAGCAATCGTTTATAGCTTCTTTGAAGTCAAAGAATAATCCATCAATCTTTCACAAAACCAATGGATAATCGACACAACCATACCCCTAACCATTTAAATACAGATTTGGACAGCGATCGCCATTTAACCAATGTGGCAAATGTTGAAACAGTTGCTCCTGAACCTGTGGCTTACGAAGAGGGTTATATCCACGGACGCGCTTCTGAGCGCAGTCTAGAAGACCAACACCAACAGGTTCGTGGTAAAAATAATGCTGCTCGTGGGTTGTTATTGGGTATTGCCCTCACTTCTCTTGTAGGATTGACCGTTGGTGCCCTATTCTACTTCACTCAACGAGAGGAGTCACCGACGCCTGCATCGCCAGTATTAGTACCTGTACCTAGCAGTCCTCAAGAGCCGAATCGAGAAACAACAATTATTGAAAGAACAACTGAAAGGGTTCCAGAAACTGCTCCTATCAACCAGGAACCACCGACAACTTCACAAGAAAGCCAGCCTGATATTAGGGTAATTGTTCCAAGGACAGAACAACAGCAAGCTCCTGCTCCACAGAATATTACTCCTCAAACAGCACCATCACCAGTGCAGCAGCAGCCTCTTGTAGCCGATCCCAGTGCAATCCAACCCAACACTGCACCTCAACCCTCACCTGCATCACCTCAAAACCCAACGAATACAGACACTTCTACAACAACACAACCTAACACGAGCGATCGCACATTACCCAGCCAACCCCAAAACCAGACGCCCACCGGAACTGCCCCAACAACACAATCAAACACAACTGATCAGACTTCATCAGACGGACAAATCCAAGATCAAACTCAACCTGCTGATGTCCGTGCCGATCAGTAAGAGTTAAAGCCTGAAACTTAGCTGATACAACGGCTAAAGTAACCCTTTAACGGGCAGCTTAGTAACAGGATTTAGACTGAGTTTCTCAGGTAAGGTGGGCAATGCCCACCCTACTGCTATTAGTTGAGTTGAAAAATTTAAATCCCTAAGCCCTGAGGAAGCAACTTCAGGGCTTTTAACATTGGTTAAATGAATGGCTTGAATATAAAACTTCCTTGATTTTATATTTCTGGACTCTTTTATTCAGGGGAAAAATAGTGGGGTTGATTTATAAAAAAATAAACGATATAGTGTCGGTAACAAAAACGTAAAATAATTTCCGGCAAGGGATAGAAAGTGTAAAATTAAAATTTATTTTTGTCAGCTCTCTAAGGGCATAAATCTAACTTATTGCTAGCGAGTGATGCCTTCTCTTTTCTGAGGTGACTTAATAGAGTTTATCAGCACCAATAAAAATTTATTTTGGTGTTGTGAATTAGTGAGATTCCCTCTCAGGAGAGAAGCTAAAATGGCTTTAGAACGACACAGAAGAGCCGTAGGTGTTTTTTCTAATCGTCAAGATGCAGAAATAGCACTTAGGGAACTTAGAGACTCTAACTTTCCGATGGATAGAGTCTCGGTGATTACACAGGATTCAAATAGGCAGGATAACATTGCTGGTGCTGATGTTCGCGATCGCACCGCAGGAAACAAAGCCGACGAAGGCGCTACAACGGGTGCAATTACTGGTGGGGCATTAGGCGGTCTCACGGGTTTGTTAGTCGGTTTGGGCACCTTGGCTATTCCAGGCATTGGACCGATTATGCTAGCCGGAGCAGCAGCAACTGCGATCGCAACTACTGTTGCCGGGGGTGCGATTGGAGCCGTTACAGGTGGGCTGCTGGGTGCATTAATTGGTTTGGGAATTCCTGAAGAGAGAGCAAGAGTTTATCACGATCGCATCTCGCGAGGGCATTATTTGATTGTGGTAGAAGGTACGGACAAGGAGATTCACCATGCCCAAGCCATTCTCAGCCATCGCGGAATCGAAGAGTGGGGAGTTTACGATAAACCCGATACTGCCGCTAATAATGTCGGTTCTCACCACCGGGCAATTGGTGTTTTCCCCAACCGTCGAAATGCGGAAGCTGCGCTGGACGATCTTAGAAGTGCAGGCTTCCCCATGAGCCATATCTCTTTAGTTGCCCGTGACTACGATCGCTATGACAGAATACCCGGTTTGACAGTTCGCGATCGCTTCGACAATACCTTCTTCGGGTTTCCTGAAGAGCGTTTCCGCTACTTCCATGATCGCTTCCATCGAGGTGACCATCTGGTGATTGTAGATGGTACGGATGATGAAGTTGCCAGAGCCGCAGACATTTTAAACCGCCACCGCATTCAAGATTGGGGTGCTGTTGATACACCGCATTTAAACCGCAGTCATACCGACCACGCCACTCCTAGCACTCCCCGCAGTGCTTTAGTTCACAACAAGCGTGCCATTGGCGTGTTTTCCCATCGCCGTGATGCCGAAACAGCAATCAGGGATTTGAATCATGCAGGCTTCCCCATGCGTCAGATTTCTCTGGTGGGCAAAAATATCGACCGTGATGCTCAGTTTGCAGGTTTGGATGTGAGTGATCGCCCCACTGGTAATCAAGCTGATGAAGGAGCGAAAGCCGGCGCTGCCACAGGTGGTGTTTTAGGTGGTTTGGGTGGCTTACTCGTTGGCTTGGGTGCCCTAGCGATTCCGGGTGTCGGTCCAGTCATAGCGGGAGGAGCTTTGGCAACTGCACTGGCAACCGCTGCAGCTGGAGGCGCAATTGGTGCGGCGGCGGGTGGTCTTACTGGCGCACTGGTTGGTTTGGGAATTCCCGATGACCGAGCTCGTCACTACAATGACCGAGTTGCCCATGGGGATTATCTGGTGATGGTGGATGGCACGGAAGACGAAGTGCGTCGTGCCGAAGCGATTCTGCGCCGTCACGGTATTCAAGATTGGGACATTTTTGATGCACCATCCGACACTCAGCATCGCACAGAGCACGCTACCCCGACAACTCACCATCGCACAGAGCACGCTACCCCAACAACTCCCCCTCGTCCATCCGTAGGAACCCCGCTGGGTCACCGCAAACATGCCGTCGGTGTATTTCCCAACTCTCGCGACGCGAAACAGGCTCTTAGTGAATTAAAAGCGGCTGGTTTTCCGATGCATCACGTTTCTGTCGTCGCTACTGATGCCGACCCCAATCATCCCCTTGCAGGTGTCAATACGCGCAATCGCATAGATAACTACGGCAGCTTGGGAATTGTTGAGGACAGAGCCAGAGCTTACCGCGATCGCATGAATCAAGGTAACTATTTGGTGATGGTGGATGGTACAGATGACGAAATTCGTCACGCTGAACCTGTTTTGCACCGTTACGGCATTCAGGACTATGGCATCTACGATCCTTCCCAGGTTACTGCTACTCGCCAGGTGATTGAACCTGAGCATTCGCAGGTTATTAGTCATGAGCCTGAAGTCATTATCATTGACCACCGAGACCACACTTGATCGGCTTGCCATAGGTCAGCAACTCTAACTTTTGCACAAAGTAGGAGCAACAGCAGGAGCGAAGTATTTGCATCAGAATCCATGACTCAACTCTAGATTTTTCGGCAAGTGCTGACGTTCGGTAATAACTTGCTACCACCGTACTAACGCTCCTTAATGAGCTTGCTCTCAGTTTCTATCGACTCTTTAAAATTCCACTTCTAAACTATTCCCAGAAAGGAAAACCACTAATGAAAAAGCTCACAACATTTTTCCTCGCAAGTGCTTTGTTGTTTGGTGCAGCAGCTTGCGCCAATGAGGCCAAAACCAGTGCAGATGCTCCAAATACCACTCAAGCTAGTCCAGAAGCTCCTGAGGCAGACGCAGCAAAATCTGCTCAAGAAGATGCAACTAGCCAAGTTCGTCGAGATCAGTTAAATGCTGACATTCGAGCCCGCGAACAGCGCAATAATGCGTTAAATGACGGTGCTGCGGAAGGGAGAGATGAGGACAACGTTGCCAGTGAAGTTCGCAGCAAATTGGAAGCCAATCTTCCAGCTAGTCAGCTAGTCGTTGATGCTGAAGATAACGGTGATGTAGTAGTCTCAGGAACTGTTCCAACTCAAGCACAGCTGGCTAAAATTGAGCCTTTGGCAAAAGAAATTAAAGGTGTTAAAAATGTTAGTGTAACGGCAAAGGTGGCTCCAGCAAAACCTGAAACTAACAACTAGCAAGATACTAGACCTCTTGCAAAAATACAAAGCCCCCCACCCCAACCCTCCCCTTAATAAAGGGAGGGAGT